>CAVEFV010000045.1:0-17309 GCA_963615025.1 Firmicutes bacterium CAG:95
TGTCTATTACTACCCCTACCGCTCTGTTTTAGGTACAAGAAATGTCTATTAGCCCGAAAACTACGAACACGGCGAAAAACAAAAAAAGGGGAACCCGCAACGGGTTCCCCTTCCACTAACCAATTAAATCGTTATTTCACGATTACTTGCCCTATATAAGTGCGCTTGTTCGAATCAGTTACACGCACCATATACATTCCGCTCGTATGGAAACCATCCACTGCCATATCCTCACCCGATAGAGTCTTCTGGCTTACACGACGGCCAACCGCATCAAACAACTCAACTGTAAGTATCTCGTTGCTCGTTGCACCGAAGGTATTGCGGATAAATACCGTACCATCACGCTCGATGATATTAGGAACAATCTGCAATACACCGTCGCTCACATAGTCGATCGACTCAGGTTGCTTGATATGCAATGTCAGGTTGATTACACTGTCACAACCATTTGCAGCAGCATTGGCAATACGAATCTCCAACCATTGAGTTCCCTCTTCCAACTTATCGATAATATAGGTTGAATCAGATGTTACAGCAAAGGTATATGGCAACTGATTTACCGTTAGAGTGAGTTCTTGGTTATCCTCTGCCGTCGGCAATACTTGCAACTTCAAGGTTACTATACTGTCGCAACCTACCGAGGATATGAAAGTACCCTTATACTCACCGGTAGTAGTCAGATCCTTACCGTCGAAGGTATATACTTCGCCATCACAGATACGCTCGTTTATCGTCCGAGTCTGGGTCTTTGCAAGGATCAAGTCAAGTTCTACAATACTGTCGCAACCCAAAACAGAAGTATGAGTAACCGTGTACTTACCGGCCTCCGTCAGAGAAGAGAAGTTCTTGTCTGTGTAACTGCCACCTTCGCAGAGATAACCTGTATAGGTGTACCGTTCTTTTCCGAGCACTGTCAGATACAAATGTACTGTACTATCGCAGTTATATGCATTCTTCAATGTTACACGATACTCGCCCGTAGTATTGAACGACTGATCGCCAATAACCACCGACTCGCCTTCGCAAATAGTACGACGCAACTCTGTCTCTGTGGGCAATACCGTTACTTCCAAATGTACTGTACTGTCGCACAACACACCTTGCAAGGTCTGAATATAGGTACCCGACTCGGTAATATCCAACTCACCGAAACGATACGGAATATCACTCTGGCAGAGAGTCAACTTGTGCGTATATTCCGACTGAGGTACATACAGGTGCAATACAACGGTACTGTCGCAGCCATCATCCGTGTACAACCTGCCGGTCGGCAAGATATAATCACGGGACTGAGGTGAAGCAATTTGGAAACCATACTTCTCGTATGGAACATTGGCACAAGCAGTATCCGTAACCTCTGCTTTAGCCTCAGGACGAACATACAGAGCCAAGTTGTAAAGCGTGGTTACACCTTCTACATCCGTAAAAGTAGAATTGTGATGAGTAGTGCCGGGCGTCAGATTATCTTTCGAGATAACAAACCCGTAGCCGGAATAACTGGTGTTAGCACATACCGTATCTTCCACATTCACTATAACACCACTAAATACCTTAATGTTGTCAATGTGCATATAGTTATCGCCACCCGTTACAGTTGACTCACCATAAAATGCGATACGGATAGTCTTGCCATTGTAAGCACCTAACGGCATCGTCACTGTAGTACCGTCACCGGGTATGTTGTCATATACATCTACCGAACCGGTATTATTCCACTCGCGAGCATTTGCTTTCAGCCAAGTAGCACCATTATCAGCAGATACTGCCACAATGAAACGATCATCAGCCTGACGACCTGCCGTAACAGGAGTATTCTTATCAGCACCAGAGTATGTCGTCAGTGCCAAATCAAATATCAGATTGGCGTCAGCACTGTTGATGACAATCGATGGAGTTACCAACCAATTCATAACAGTTGTACCCCAGATATTCATACGCACATGACTACCTTCCAAACCACCACCGATTGTCGTATGACTCCAACCGTACGAAGAAGAGGTCAAGGCAGATGTCTTGATGGTATCAGCATTAAACAACCCTGAATAACGATTCCAGCAAGAAACGGTGGAAGAGGTTCCAATAACATTTTCATCAAAGTTCTCCGAATATGGCATATTCGACGCCGCACAGGTGGTCGAGAAATTCAGCGACTTCCAATAAGCACTATATACCCTCTCTCCGTCAATCAAACATACGGGGCGTACTGCTACATAGTACTTCTGATTTTCTTCCAAATTCTCGAACAGATACGCTGTAGCGTCCATAATCACCGTATCTACCAGGATATTGGTACTGCTGCTCGATGTAATATCACTGCTCGAACCTAAGCGTATATGCAAACCATCCGACTCACGAGTCCAAGAGATCGTAGCAGACTGCGATTGTATACCATCTATAACCGGGGCTTCTCGCAGAGATGAACATAGCACCTTCTCGACTTTCACATTGTCAACAGCCGCAGCAGTCTTACCTGCCGTTACCGAACCATAATAATCGGAAATCACACTTACCCACTGGAATGCTATGGCATAAACACCGGGGTTGGATATTTGAAGAGTCCCGCTATAATGAGTCCAATCGGTCACATCATACTTCTCCTTTATCATACTGGTCCAAGTAGAAGCAGCCGACTGTCCTGCACTGATCTGTGCTGAACCTGGCACTATATAAGCATTCAGATAAGCAGTAGGATATTCATAGTAGCCATAGTCCCAATCATAATCTTCATAATAATCACCGGGGCACTTGTAATCGAACTCTATCGTATAATCACCGGCTTCTGCAAAGTTGAAATTACGAACAGCATAAACAATATCTGCCGCCTTTACAGTCGTATTATTCACACCACCATCTGCCGATATATACAGTCCACTCAAACCATCTTTCATGGCGCCAGAACCGATATACCAATTATGATGGTCAGCCTCATTGTTTTGAATGAAACGCCAAGACTGGTCATCAGCAGCCTCAAAGCCTGTGCTATACGGAATATCTACAGCCACATCCGTAGTAGTAAAGGATATCGACTTCCAAGCAGAATACTCTCCGTCTTCGCATACTGCACGAACATGCAACTCGTAAGCGGTAAGCGAGCGCAATGTATCAACCGTAAGTACTGTATCCGTCAGATTGTTCAATGTGTAAGTGGCTAAAGCCGTCTCAAGGTCAACACCCGAAGGAAGACATACTGCCTGATAACTCTCGGCTGAAGTCTTGTTCCATACAAAGGAAGCATTCGTAGAGCCTATATCGGTATAGGAAAGACTGGTCAACGGCATACACAGGATCTTCTCTATTCGCACATTATCAACAGAGGCAGCAGGGTCATTACCACTGGAACCATCATTGCGCCACATAAAGACAAGATTGCATATCGTATCGGCAGGGATACTGATAATAGCAGAACCTTGATGCCAGTTAGCATCTCCTGCCAATACCATAGCACCGTCAATCGTAATCGGTGTCCAGTTTGCAGGAGCAGCAGTATATGAACCGGAATAGGTATCTGCAGTCAACGACTCATGATAAGGAACCAAGAATGCAGCCAAGTAATCATAAATAGTTGAACCAGAAGATGACTTCTCGCCATAAGCCTTACCGTCAAACGATATGAGATAGTCGCCTGCATCAAGGTCAAGCGTACGATAAGCATACGATACGGCTGCCGGACTCACGGAATAGGCATTGGTTGTACCACCGTCGTTCGAGATATACAAGGCCTTTGCACCACTCTTGATCGCATCGGCATTGCTACCACTAATATACCACTTGTTGGTAGAACTATTCGCAAAACGCCACTGGGTATTCTCGGCATCATCCTCAAATCCACAGACATAAGGGAATGAAACTGCAGCCGACTTGGTGGTAAAGGTATATACCTGCGACCATGCAGTTGTATCGCCCACGGCCAGAATAGCACGAACTTGATACTTGTAGGAGGTGCCGACATCCAATCCGGTCAACGACTCCGTTGCAGAAGCAAGAATATGCCGAGTGGAATCCGTACCTGTTACCAACAGACTCTCATAGCCGGTCGCACCATCGTAGTCATTCCAACTCATAGTGGCACTGGTTTGGGTAATATCAGTTGCTTTCAGACCCGTAGGATAATCAACAACTGTCACACTCAGATTATCAACACCTACCCTGTAGTAATAACTGTTAACCTTATAACGCAGTGCCAACGGAGCATAGATGGAAGGTACATCGTAAGTACCCAATACAATGGTATGGGTTACATTCGATTTACTCTTTGGTATGTTCACCACCGGTACAAAGGAGTTATCATCTGCAATATTCGTCATATAACCCAAAGTCAAAGTATCCGTTGCAGAGGTAGACTCGAAGGCTGTCGTAAACGATACTTGTAACCTATCTAATTTAGCAGAAAACTCAGGCATAACAGCATAGAGTATCTTTCCTTGGGAAGTGGTGGAATAAGCATTGAACAGCAGATAATCGCCCGTTACACCGTAATATACGGTACTCCAAGAGGTATTAAGAGTAGTCTCATCCACAATTCGCACATAAGAAGTATATTTATCATTGGAAGAGGTAATCTCATCCACTCCATTCAAAACTATCCAACAGGAGGGGAGCAGTACATTGTCGTACTGACTGATGGTGGTCGTACCAAAGTTCTCCGAATAAGGTACACTTTGTTGCACACAAAGCGTAGTGAATGCTTTCGCATCGCTCCAAAGAGAACGACTATCTTCACCACACACCGTACGGACATACAACTCGTAATCTGTTTGCGGTTGCAGAGCAGAAAGCACAATAGTATCCGACACAGGGCATGCCACTACAGTAGCCTCATCGACATTACCACCTGCTTCCACCAACGCATATTCGTAGGTGCATTCAGCCTGACCGTCACGACGAACAACAACCAATTTAGCCGCATCGGTTGAACGCTCTAACAAGTTCACACCCTTAGGCGTATCGCAATCAGGAGCCACCTCTATCTTCACATTATCAAGGAAGATATGGTCGTTATCAGAACTACTACCGTAATTTGATGTTCCTTTCCAAACGAGTACAATAGTTTGTCCTGTAAAGCGGCTGTCCAAGTTCTCAATGAACTCTACAAATTCGCCGTTAGAAGCGGGCAGACTCTCTGCCAAAGTATCGGCATAGGTTGCGCCACCGTCAATCGATATGTATACATCCAAACCGGAAGCGGCTAATTTCTTATATACAAACGATACTCTTGCATCTTCCGTAATATAAACTGGTTCAGACTTCAAGAAATTGGTATTACCGGTATAATTAGAAAAACAGTTGAAACGCAAACAAGGAGTGGATTCATAACCATTGGAATTATAACTCCAACGATGACTTGAATAAGTAGTTGTTCCTTCTGTATTGTCCCAGCCTTCAGGAATACCCGTAGTCAAACTATTGAAATCTTCTGCATAAGGCAATGAAGCAGCTGTTTTGAAAGAGGTACCCGAATGCCAAGTAGATACATCCGTTGTACTACAATAATGGCGAACATATATCATATACTTCGTATTGGAATCCAATCCTTCAAGCACAACCGCATCAGAGGTGGGCGTAATAGGAGTTGCAGAGGCTATATCGAAGCCTTGCTTACCATATATATATTCCCACTGCAAGTTGGTTTGCTGTGCATCAGAAACAGTTAACTTAGCCGTTGTAGTCGTTACATCCGACACTTTTACCTCTAATGTTTTCGACAACTCACAAGATGGTATAGCCTCTATCTTGACATTGTCCAAGAATACATTATAAGACCCGAAGTTTGACGTTCCCTTGAACACTAAAGTAATATCCTTTCCGATAAAGCGAGTATCCAAATTGATAACCGTATCTACGAACGAACTACCTGTAGCAGGAATATCTTTGGCTAATGTATCCGTATAAGAAACACCACCATCGATCGATATATACACATCCAAGCCGGATGTAGTTGAAGAATAAGAGGATTTTTGTTTCAAATAAGAGAACGACACACGCGCTGCTTCAGTAATCTGAACAGGAACAGTCTTTAGAAAATTCGTATTGGGAGAATAGTTGCTGTATGAATTAAACATTACGCATGGTGTTGATTCATAACCTGTCGCATAATAATTCCAACGATGACTTGCAGTAGTAGTTGTTCCTTCTGTATTGTCCCAGCAATCGGGGATACCGGAGGTCAGCGAATTAAAGTCCTCGAAGAAAGGCATCGATGCAGTAGAACACAGTGTCTTGAAGGATGCTGTTCTCACTTCGCTTGTATCGCCTACACCACAAATAGCACGAATCTGTACCGTATAAGCAGTATTACTTTGCAAATCAATATACGAATGAGGATGAGCCGTTACAACCTGCGTCTTAACCGTGTTATCTCCACTCTTAAGACATACCTCCCATTGCGTTTCTGTACCATTCGGTAGCCAATCGACAGAAGCAGACGAAGCGGTAACATCCTCCACAGAGATAGAAGCCACCTTCGGGCAAGAAGGAATCTCTTCTATTGTGATATCATCCAAATAGATATTCTGGTCAGCATCGAAGTTGATGACTATATACTTGTAGTCAGCCGCATCGGGCAATACTGCCAATGGCGCAAACGACTGAGAGAACTCTGTCCAGTCATCCTCCGACGGCAGCAAGACCGTTGTTACAAGTTGATAGGAAGTTGCGTCAGCGAGCGTTTTCTGAATACCTATAGTAAATTTCAGGCTGTCGGCATAAGGCTTTGCATAACCTGTAATCAAGTAATTCGACAAGTTCTTGCCTTCATCGAAACTCAATTCCATAGTGGTGAAGGTAGTCTTCATACCATACAGGGCTTTGCTGCCGGAACGAACAGTGTAAGTACCTATATAATACGAACCTCCGTCTGCCTTTACTTTAGTCCAGCAGTCAAATTCCGTATTGCTTGTTTCAAAACCTTCGGTATAAGGAAGGGTCTTCGGAGCGCATAGCGTCTTAAACGAAACTGCATCCGACCATTTCGACACCCCACTTACACCACAGTTGGATTGTACCACAGCCACATAATCTTTCTGCGATTGTAATCCTGTGAACGATACCGTTGTCAGATCCGTATCCACAATCTCAAAGGCAACCGTAGTGGTATCTATATCTGTCTGAATAGATGTACCCTCGAACACTTTCAGTGAATAAGTATCGGCACCCGTAGCATTCCAAGACAGCGATACCGAGTTGTAAGACAAGTCAGTAACTGTTGGCGTGTTAGGATAAGCACACATCTGTTGATGTATTGAGAAATCCGATACAATAGCAGCAGGTTGTGTACCACCGGAGTTATCGTTTCTCCAATACAACATTACCCGATAAGTACCCGGGACCATATTCAAGTCTGCTTCAAAATTTTGCAACGCCGTTTGTAGATTCAAACGCTCTGCAGAGCCTAACTTAGTCCAAGTTGCAGGGAAAGAACTATTAATATCACGACCCGCCTCTATCACCTCATTAACCGGTGCTACCAATGCCAACATATAGTCGTAAGTGCTTTCACCTTGCGCTCTCCATTTGAAAGAGAAGGTGTACATACCCTCTTCTTCTATAGTGAAAGAACGAGTAGCATAGACATTCGATGAAACAGAAGGATCGTTATAAGTAGCAGGTTTGATTTGATACCCTTTTACCTCTGTGCCTGATGTGTTTTTATACACAATGCATAGAGAGTCGTCGACAACTTTCCAGTAGTTGGTTTGGTCGCCATTCTTGAGTATCCAATCGGAGAAACCGGTTGTTGCATAAGGTATAGCAGCAGGGTCCTGGTCGGTTTGGAAAGTAAGGGTATCTAACTTGCGTGACTCGTGTGTAGCATCGCACGCAGCATACGCTACAACCTTATAGGTAGTCATCTTAGCCAGACCCGATAGCGGTACAACGGTTGTATCGGTGGTTGATTTCGCAGCCGATGCAGTCAGCCCTTCGCCATACTCAACCATTATCGTACCGTCGCCACCTTGCACATAGACATTTGCCGTAGTAGCAGTGATATCTCCTATCCATGCCTTTTCCGGTTTAGGGCAGGTACTCAACGGCTCTATCTCGACATCGTCCAAATAGACATAACTGGAGTAATCGTCATTGGACAACACTGTAGCAGCAAACACTACAACTACTTGTTTGCCGGTATAAGCCGACAAGTCGTACTCTTTCTTTGTCCACACAGAGGCTGTCAGAACAGAATCCAATGTATCGGTAACAACGGTAAGACCATCGTCTACATAGAGCAATATATCCAGACGCGCTTGGTCAGAGTCGGTATTCCTATAGCGGAAAGAGAAACGAGCATTTTCTGTCAGCGAGAGTGTCGGGGTCATCAGCAGGTTATAATTTCCCGAATAATCGGAAGAGGAGTAAGGAACCTGATACGACAAACCATTGGTATTATTATAACCCGAAGTAGAAGGCGTCCATTTATATGAGCCTTTAACCTGTGAGTTATCCCAGCAAGACGGAATAGCGGATGTACTTTCCTCAAAGGAGTTGTAGTAAGGAATGGCAATCGTAGCACACTTGGTCTTGAAAGAGAACGATGAAGACAGGACTTCGCTTGTATCGCCTTCTTGACAGATGGCACGCACTTGTATTGCAGGTGCATACACTGTCTGTTCGGTTAATCCCGACAAAGTGAAGGAAGGTGTAGTATTGATAATCTCTGTTCCCGAATCTGTACCATTGGTCCACTTCACCTCCCACTTGGAAACAGAAGACGATTGTTTCCAAGTGAAGACAGCCTTATCGGAACCATAAGATGCCATAACCAAGTCGGTAGGTGATTTGCAAGTAGGTGCTAAATCGACTACCAAATCGTCGATATCTCCATAGTAGTAGGAATAAGTTACTCCACTAAAGCGGAACGCAATGTATGATGCAGTAGAAGGGACGGCATCGAAGAATACTACTTTAGAAGTGAATGTAGTTGTTCTGGGGAGCGTATCCAAAACCACAAAAGTAGATACATTGGAATTGTCGGTCATATAGCCTATTTCCAACCAACCCTTACTAACATTCTCATAACGATATTTGAAGGTTGCTCTAAGTAGGTCAATTGAAGTATCGAACTTCGGCAATACGGCATAAACAGGCGATGTATTAGCATATTGATTCAGCCGCAGGTAATTATTAGGATAGGTGTAAACGGTTGCCGAACTACTCCCTTCATAGTGAGCAGTAAAACAGTCGGGGATATCGCCACTGGAATAACTCTCGAAGTCATTAGAATAGGGGACAGCCACTTCGCCACACTGCGTTTTGAAAGAGGCAGAAACAGCACAATACTCACTTTCTTCTGTTCCACAATCGGCTTTTACGCGCACTGTGTATTGCGTATTCGCCTGTAGAGAGGAATAAGTGAACGGATTGGAAGCAGCAGGTATCGTCAGAGCCGTACCGCCTTTAGGGGTCAGTTCGAGTACCCATGCAGTAGCCGTACCATTCTCTGTCCAAGCAAAAGTTGCCGAGTTAGCAGTAGCACCACTAACTGTCAGATTGGAAGGTCTTTTGCAAGTGGTTACATTCCTGATAATGACATTATCTACATAGAAAGTGGATGAGTTACCTGCTTCTGCATAGATAATATACACATAACCATTGGAGAACATGGCTGTATTGTCTGATGCCACAAACTCTATCCATTGTCCTGCGACAGTAGAGTCTTCGTAGATAGGCACCATCTCGGTAGTGATATCGCTATTGATATCAGCCACACCCACCACAAAGCGTTGCTTTCCTACCGTAGAGGTGGAATATGCACGGAACACTATCTCTGAAGCAGAGGTTGCCCCTTGTATAGCAGGAGAGATGAGCAGAGAGTTTGCAGTTGTAGAGTTTTGCAACTTTACGGCATAACCATCAGAACCATAGCGATAAGAGGTTTGCAGAACAGGAAGGATACCCCCTGCCGTCATCCAACATGAGGGGATGGCGGAGGATGCAAACTTCATTGTGTCGAGGGGCAACGCAACCGGAGTACACATTGTACTGAAAGAGGTGTTTACCCATCCTGACGCATCTGCATAGTCCCACTCACAGTTCTGTCGCAACAGTACATAGTAGGTCGTACCCGGTTGCAGCCCTGTAAGAGACAATTGCGTTAGATCCAATGTTTGCGCATTTCCATAGGCTACCACGCCTTCTGTTGTGGCAGAAAGCGATGACCAATCAGCATCCGTGATCGGGTTGGAGGAGACTGCATAGTCGTAGTTGGTCTGTGTACCCGGATCTGATTGTGTCCATAGCAAGGTTGCTGCATTAGTACTTAAGTTTGACACCGACAGACCGGTAGGGGTAGTACAAGCCGCCTGTATGGTTTGTGAGGTCAACAATAGTGTTGATAACGCCACAAACAGGCAGATTGCCCGCCGGTAGGTTTTCGATGCCAACAAAGAAGAATAAGAACCTTTCATAGGCATAAAAATTAAATAATTGAAAAATGGTTAGGGGATATACTTGCGTTATCCCGTTGTTTAATATCGGTTTTTTGTTTGTTTTTTCTGTGCAACAGCAGGTTGGTTTACCTGCCTGCCATTACACGGAGTGTGACTTTCTGAGCATCTGATGCCGGCTGAATGTCGATCAGATAAAGTCCCGATTGCGATGGTTTAGGGAATGATACCGAACCGTTGTTCATTGGTGCTTGCATAACAGGAAGTCCCATCGCATTATATACTGTAACCGTTGCATTCTCTATATCCGTAGCATTCACCGTCCATGTGGTTGCGCTTTGTTGTAGGGAAGGCTGTGTTGATTTCGTTCTATTCACATCGGGGTAGAACGGGCAAGTGGGTACGGCTTTGCTTTCGCCCACTCGTGTCAGCAAGACCTGATACATGTCGCCAGCCTGGAATACAGCATCTTCTCCGAGATAGTAGAACGAAGCATTTGCCCCTGTTATCGGCTTGTCGTTCTTTAGCCACTGGTAAGCAGAGAACTTGTAGCCACTATTGTTCAGTACTCCGAGTACATCGTCCCATTTTTGTGCCACAATAGACGAAGAATAGAATACGGCAAAGTCGAACGGATAGTGTTTATCTTCGCAGTTGAGGTCTTGCATATTGAGAGTGGCCGAGTAGTAGCCGGGGCGTACTTTTGCAGGGATAGCAACCACTATTTCTGCTTCGTTGGCATCGTTATACTCCAACTCCTCGCTCTTTAAAATGTCTTGGAAACCTGCTTGTTGTGCCTCTTTTGAGAAGGTTAATGTATAAGCGGGTGAGTAGCCCGATTGTTTGGTGAATGGTACAACGAATGAAGCATCGTCGGCGCAAATCATTTCGATAGGCAATGTCAGTTCGCCTTCGAAACATTCGGTTGAGATGGTTATTTCTTCGGGGGCAGCAGAACAGCCTTGTTGATTATAGACTATCAGTTCGTAGACTCCCGCCGTAAGATTGTTGAGCGGAGCATTCTTTACGCCATTGAGTGTATAGTAGTAGGTACGGTCCTGCATAGAAAGGTTGATTGCCCCTGAATTAGGTCCTTTCATTGCATCGGTAACCGTGAATGAATAGTTTATTTTGGGCAAAACGGTCAGATGGATTGTCTGTACCAAACTATCGCATCCGGAATGGTAGCGTTCGCTATAAAGATAGGTCCCTGTTTTAGTATAGGCTGCCTCTCTCCAATGGAGCGTATCGCCATGACATACGGCTGTATCGATGGTTTCTTCTATAGCATCGTAAACATTCAGGTTGAGCCGATAAACAAGCGAGTCGCACCCCATGATGTCTTTCAATACAACTTCGTGGTAGCCTATCTCGTCGGTTTCGATATACTTGTCTTGATAGACTTCGCCCGGGCACATACTTACCTCTAACAGGTCGAGGGAGTCTATTACAGGATATTGAATGATAGCGGTATCGGCTATATCGAAATAGTCGCCATTACAAGCCGAGAATTGCATACGCACGGTGACAGTGTCTTGTGTTTTATTGGCGGGTGTGATCCATATACTGTCGGACTTACCTATAACCGGTCCGTCAAATCCGACTCCCTGATACCAAGTTATCTCGTAAGTAGGCGTGGAGAGAGGAATAAAGCGCCATGCTTCTGAGTTTGTTTCGGTTACTTCCCACTGGTCGAGTGTGTTTCTGCCTGGTGCTGCAATTCCGTCTGTACCGTCGGAATTGATAATACCAATGATACCTATACCGAGGTTCCAATCGTCACAACGAAGGCGTTGTTTGACATAGACATCGATAACATTGGTTCCCTCGTACATTACGATTTGATATGTGTTCTTGTAGGACAGGCACGAAAAAGACGGTACATCGTACCACGAAGCGGTGAATGTACGACAAGGATATTCGCCAAGTACGCCGAAATACATACCCCCATTGCCAGAGAGTTTGCCCATGTGTGCATCTTCGTAAACACCAAAGATACTGTTCTTATAAACAAACCGAGTGTTCGGTATATCATCTTGTTCTTTAAGGTTCCATATACAATGACTCCCCGCTTCATGTGTGGCGTCGAAAGTAACGATGCCGTTCGCCCCCACTTGCGCCTGATTGTAAACCCCGTCGAAGAAACAGAAACTAAAAGGCAGTTCGATTATTTGACTCCATATATCGTCTTTCCAACCCCCGTCTACTTGGAATGGTACACCTGCATTGAAGGGGAATGGCGGGGCATACGGTATTTCTTCGACCATATATCCTGCGATACTACCTCCTACACAGACGGCATTGGCTTTCAGGAAATAGTTGCCTCCGTCGGAACAATTCATCTTTAATACTTTCATTCCATCGTCGGCAAAAGATGTATATGGGATAGCCACCTCGGGGCAAGCACTTGTCAGCGTGTTTATCTTACCCACGATCTTGATACCGGAGGCTTCTGCAAAAAGGCTGGTTGTACCATCGGGGCAGACTGCACGGACCCAGACTGTATAAAGTCCCGTATTCATATCGTGCGTTTGCATGGTGTAGGATGTATTTGTGACTCCGATGATAGAATCGACCTCGCCAGCGTTATCGAGCCAATAGAAGATATCGTAAGTGTTTCCTACGATTCCCGACCATGTTATATTCAATGTTCCTGCGACATTGTCTGAATTGACATTCAGTTCTGCAGGCGTTTGGTTACAATCGGTGGTGAGAGTTTTTTTATTGAGTTGTATATTGTCGATACAGCCACCCGGGTTGTAGGTACGGTCGTTGTTGTTGCGCCATAGGAATGCCAATTTATAGTTCTGGTTTGCATTAGTAACTTTGACAGTACCTGTTGCATACCGCCATGCGGACGAACCCTGCAGAGAGTCGCTTTGTACTCCCGTTGTCAGAGTGATTTTATAGGGGCGTACCGCAGTAGGCTCTGCAGCGACCAAGCCTCCATTTGTAGCAACGGTTGCTGGCATCCAGTAGGCAATGACCTCGTCGGCATTGACCTCTCCCAAGCATCGCCAATTGAAGGCAAGATCGTAGTCGCCGACAGGCAGGTTGAACTCCCGATAGGCATAGGTATATACAGACTTCTCGGCATATACAGAGATGGTAGCGTCGTTATCCTTGCATATATACAAGCCGTTGTATCCTTGCTTATGAGCGGCATTCCCTATTGCCCACTTGTTGACAAAGTTAGGGTTGTTAATAATGGCCGGTGTACCCGGGTTTAGCACCCAATTGGCATTTTCAGCAGGATCCTCAAATCCACAGAAATAAGGAACAGTAGCCACCGTAGTTGTCGTTTGAGCAGAAACAGCATAGGAGATAGTAACCAACAATAGTAAACAAAACAGTTTTTGAGTATATAATTTTACCATACGCGCTTATCGCTAATAATCAATTCAATACAATTAATGTTTGGTAATCGTATCCCCTATTTTTCGCATAGGGACATACCCTGCCGCTGCAAAGGTACAATATAAATTGTTACATTGTACACTTTTTGAGAAAAAAAGTTACTTTTTGCAAGAAAAAAATATGTTTTGATAGAAAAAGTATCGAAAGTGGTTGAAATTTCGAGCATAGATGTTGCTATATGGCAGCATCCGTAGTTGGATCAAGTTGTTAAGTCTATTTGAGTAGCAAGTTCGTTTCGAAAAACGAAAAGAGATTGCCGATGTTTGTCAGGCAATCTCTTTGCATTGAATCGATCTTTTTGTGGAGTACCGCGAGTGGGACTTGAACCCACACAGTCATTTCTGACCAAAGGATTTTAAGTCCTTCGTGTCTACCGATTCCACCATCGCGGCAAGAATGTGATATGAGCGGAAAACGGGACTCGAACCCGCGACCCCGACCTTGGCAAGGTCGTGCTCTACCAACTGAGCTATTTCCGCAAGCCTATTCGTTTGTTAAGAAGCGGCTGCAAAGATACAAAACACAGGATGGTTGTGCAAATGTTTTGCGATATTTTTTGCTGTTTGCGTTTTGTATGTTTTGTTTTACTATAGTCGAGAAGAGGCGACTCGAACGCCCGACCCCCACGTCCCGAACGTGGTGCGCTACCAACTGCGCTACTTCTCGAATGAACAAAGTCCGTTGTTTTATTAGCAAAAACTATACCTTAGTGGTTGTCTTTTTGGATTTATTTGTCTTTTTTGTTGTTTTTGTTGTTGTGCGTGTGGTTGATTTCCTTGTTTTAGGGGTTGTGGGTTTGGTGTTTGCTATCAGTTCGCGGCAGTATTCTTCGGTGAGATTCTGCGGATCGATGTTTTTAGGCAACCGATAGTTCTGTTCTTGATACTTGATGTACGGACCGAAGCGGCCTTGTAGTACCTGCACATCTCCAAAGGTGTGAAGAGGCAGTTGGGCTTGTCGTTTTTTCTCGATGATATCTATAGCCTGTGCGAGAGTGATGTGTTGCGCATCTATTGTCTTTGGAATAGAGTAGAAGGTTTTGTTTTGTTTTATATAAGGTCCAAAGCGTCCCTCACTTACCACCAAGTCGTCGCCTTCGTAGGTCCCTACGGTGTAGGGGAAAGGGGTATTGAACAAGTCGAGTGCTTCCGACAGAGAGATATTGTAGATGGATTGCCCTTTTTTGAGAGAAGCAAAGAGGGGCTTTTCTTCGTCGGTGGGAGTTCCTATCTGGATGCAAGGTCCCATCTTGCCTATTTTGGCGGTTACCGTTCGTCCGGTCTTGGGGTCTGTTCCCAAGTGTCGTCCTTCGATTCTGCCGATAGGTACGGCTTCGACTGCAGGGTGGAACTTTTTATAAAACTTGTCGATTATATTCACCCATTTGGCTTTTCCTGCTGCTATATTATCGAGTGCGTTTTCTGCATCGGCGGTGAAATCATAGTTCAATATATCCGGGAAGGCTTTGGTAAGGAAATCGTTGGTGACACATCCCAAGTCGGTAGGCATAAGTTTGCCTGAATCTGCGCCGTAGGACTCTTGATTGTTCGTTTCGGTTATTTTCCCGTTTTCAAGAGAGATGATTGTTACATCGCGTTTGAGACCTTCGACCGTGCTTTTTTCCACATAGTTGCGTTGTTGGATGGTTTCTATAATAGAGGCGTAGGTAGAAGGTCGTCCGATTCCCAGTTCCTCCATTTTTTTGACGAGGGTGGCTTCGGTGTAGCGTGCGGGTGCTTTGGTGAAGGTCTGTTGTGCGGTTATTCCTGCATAGGTCATCGGGGTAGCCTTTTCGAAGCGAGGGAGGAGATTGCTTTCGGATTCGTTCTCCTCATCGGTACTCTGTACATATAGTCGCATGAAGCCATCGAAAAGGACTACTTCTCCTGTTGCCACGAAAGCATAGGGGAAGGCAGGTGATGTGATTTCGATTCGTGTAGTCTCTAACTGTGCATCTGCCATCTGTGAAGCGACGGTGCGTTTCCATATCAGTTCGTACAGTCGTTTCTCGTCGGCAGTTGCGCCTGCCTGCAGTTTGTTGATATAGGTAGGCCGGATCGCCTCGTGTGCTTCTTGTGCGCCTTTGGCGGTGGTGTGAAAAGTACGGGTTTTGTGATATTGCTCTCCGAATTGTGAGAGTATCTGTTGTTTGGCGGTGTTGATAGCAAGTGAGGACAGGTTTAGTGAGTCTGTTCTCATATAAGTTATGTGTCCTGCCTCGTAGAGCGTTTGTGCGACGCGCATTGTTTTAGAGACGGGGAAATGTAGTTTGCGTGCGGCTTCTTGCTGCAAGCCAGATGTTGTAAACGGAGATGCTGGGGTTCTTTTAGTCGGTTTTTTCGAAACAGAAGCGACCGAAAATGATTGGTCTTTGCATTGCTTGAGGAAGTCGAGTGCTTCTTGTTTGGTGGAAAAGCGGTGATTGAGTTCGGTGTGCAGGGTTTGTTGTTTGCCATCGGCTGCAACGCCTATGAAATCGGCAAGGATTCGGTAATGTGGTACGGGCGTAAATGAACGCACTTCGCGTTCACGCTCGACGATTAGTCGTACGGCGACGGATTGTACTCGCCCTGCAGATAGTCCGGGTGTTATTTTTTTCCACAAGACGGGAGAGAGTTCGAAGCCTACTATACGGTCCAATACTCTTCGGGCTTGCTGTGCATCGACCAAGTTGTAGTCGATGTCGCGGGGATGTAGGATCGCCTCTTGTATGGCATTGGGGGTTATTTCGTGGAATACGATTCGTTTAGCGTTGTTTTCGGACAAGTTGAGTACTTCTTTGAGATGCCATGCAATTGCTTCCCCTTCCCGGTCTTCATCGCTTGCAAGCCAGACGCGTTCAGATTCTTTGACGGCTTTGCGGAGGTTATCGATAATTTTGGTTTTGGCAGGTTCGATGGTGTAGTGGGGTGCATAGTTGTTTTGAAAATCGATGCCGATACTGTTTTTGCCCTTACCTGTGATGTCTCTTACATGTCCTTGCGAAGATAGGACATGGTAGTCTTGTCCCAAGAATTTCTCAATTGTTTTCGCCTTTGCAGGGGACTCTACTATTATAAGATTTTTGCTCATACCTTTTTTATGAATATCGATAACCTTGCTCGAAAAAACGCGGCAAAGGTAGTATAAGTTTTTTAATGGTGCAAATTTGGGAGATTTAGATTATAGGTTTACGGGTTTATAAGTTTATGCGTGGTTTAATTGGTTGAAAGGGTTTATAGGGAAATGTTCTTCATTTCTTTTGCTTGAACAAAAGGAACGAAGCGAAGAAAATTCGTCGGTGGTGTGTTTTTCGGCGACGCCCGTGAGGGGTGTCATTGTTGGTAGCGTTGCGTGTTTTTCGTTGTTTCAGTTATTTTTATAGGTGGGGATTATGGAGGTGGGAGGGAAACATATTGTTTGTTCTTTGAAGATGAGTCGAGAGCCATAGCACGATGTTCTTCATTTCTTTTGATTGAACAAAAGAAACGAAGCAAAGAAAATTCATCGGCTGTGTGTCGGGCGTTGCCA
>CAVEFV010000046.1:0-16226 GCA_963615025.1 Firmicutes bacterium CAG:95
TAACAATTAACAGGCGTAGATGATATGAGAGTCATAGCACGCTATGGCTCTACAGCGGGCAATGGACAATTAACAATTAACAGTTAACAATTAACAGGCAGAGATGATATGAGAGCCATGGCACGCTATGGCTCTACAGCGGGCAATGAACAATTAACAGTTAATAATTAAGTATTTAGTATTAATAATTGGAGAGGAGTTTAGGTATTGTGGGGAGGGGAGGAAAGAGGTATAAAAACAATACAAGAACTATACAAGAACTATAAGTGGTAGGGTAGTGGTAGGATAGTGGTAGGGTAGCAGTAGGGCGATCGTCCTTATATCGACTCTATATTTATCCTATAAGATTAGGGGAAAATCGGTACAGACATTTGTTGATCTACTCTTTTTTGTGTGGTTTTGGGTGGAGAAAGTCTGTTATGAATGGTCTGAACAAGTGTTTTGCACCTTGTAGAAACATTTTTATCCGATGATGTTTGTATTTATCCGTTTCTTGTCGTACATTTGCAAAGTTGTACCGAAAGTGGCTTATGGAGAGAAAGCCAAGAGCATAAAATTTTTGAATAAGTGAGAAAAATATATAGGATTATACGATATTTCAGTGGCATAAGGGTCGTGTTTATTGCGTTTGCCCTGCTTCTTATTGTGCCTGCCTATTCGCTGCATGTAGAGTGTATCGGCAATGCTTATATGTATGTGAATCAAGGAGATACTGTTTTTATATTTCCGAACGATGTTGGTCTGAAGACAAAAGACGGTTCGAAGGTTACATGGTACAATATGGACGGTACGGAGGCGAAACCTAATGACACTTATTTGGACAGACCGAACAACGGGGGTTATTACATTATTGTGAACGGGCAGAAAGAATATTTCTATGTATTCAGTTATCCGGACTATCGTCCACAGGATCTCAATCTTGAGGTGGAGGAGTTACATTGTCGGAGTACTCAACTGAAGTTGTCGGGTACTATTCCCGATATGACTTATAAGACGCCAGATGGTGGCAATCGTACTGTTCCGCGCACCTGTTCTATTTCTTACAGCAATGTTGCGTGGAATAGCAGTGATTTGGTTTGGCAAGATGCGGATACCGTATTGCAAAACGAGACTTTCCGTATTGGGTCGTATATTATTCCTGCTATTTATAAAGCGACAGAAATTTCTCTTGCATACGATACATGGGTAGGGGAGATAGGGTTATCGGTAGACTCGGTTACGACTACGCTTGCGCAACCGATTGCCGTTAAGACGATGGCGACATCAACCACTACCACACGAGGTAGCGTGGGGGACTTGTCGAATGAGGTTGAGCGACCGTTGGAGGAGAGTGTTTTGTCGGGTTCAGCACCGTTGGACATACTATTTACGGCGTATCCTACTCCTGCCGTGGATTTTTTTCTGTGGTATATTTACAAGGGTTCCAATCGTATTGCCCAGCGTACAGATGAACAACAGCGATATTCTTTTGAGTCTCCGGGTTCGTACAAGGTTGTACTTTATGTGAGCAATGCCGCTTGTCCTTGCCAAGATCCTGATAATCCCGATTGTGAGCAAGACTCTGTTGAATTTACGATTGCTGTGAGTGAGTCGCAACTTCTTGTGCCGAATGTATTTACGCCGAATGGTGATGGAGTGAATGACGAGTTTAGGGTGTTGTATCGTTCGTTGAAGGAGTTTAATATCTGGGTATATAATCGTTGGGGCAAACTTGTTTATCAATCGAATGATCCATCGAGGGGCTGGGATGGAACTATCAATGGCAGGAAAGCGGCGGAAGGGGCGTATTTTTATGTTATACGCGCTCTGGGTACTGATGCGACCGCAGGTTATTCGAACAAGATAGCCTATAAGAAAACAAAAAATAAGAATCCGGAGGCTTTGATAGGTGTATATCAACTATCCGGAGATATAAACTTGATAAGATAACCCCATTAAATAAAAGATATGAAAAAAGTATTTATGACTATGGCACTTGCTGCTACAACCATTTCTTATTCTGCGATTGCTGCTAACAGTGAGAATGCAGACAACCCGTTCTTCCATTATAAAGAGTGGAAAACACCGCATCAGACTTATCCATTTGACGAGATTAGGTCGGAACACTATATGCCTGCTTTCGAGGAAGCGATGAAGCAGGGGTTTCAGGAGATTGATGATATTGTGAACAATCCTGCTGCTCCTACTTTTGCCAATACGATTGAGGCTTATGAAAAGAGCGGACAACTATTCAGTATTGTTGCCGGATGTTTCTATAATCTGACGAACTCGGATACTAATGAGACCCTTGATTCGATAGAGACAGTACTTACTCCGAAGATGTCGGAATACAGAGCCAATATTCTTTTGAATGAAGGTCTGTTTAATCGTATTAAGGCAGTGTACGACCAAAAGGAGAAACTCAAACTTACAAAGGAGCAAAGTAAATTGTTGGACGATATATATGACAGTTTTGCTAATAACGGCGCGAATTTAAGTGCAGAGGATAAACAAATCTATCGTGAACTTACCTCGAAACTGAGTCAGTTGACACTCAGTTATGGTCAGAATGTTCTTCGTGCGACGAATGCTTGGACGATGTTGGTTACAGATTCGACTCAACTTGCCGGTTTGAACGAAGATACAAAGGCTATGTTGCGAGCCAATGCCGAGCAAAAAGGCTTGAAGGGTTGGTTGTTGAACCTTAAACCTACGACTTACATTCCTGTTATGCAGGATTTGGATAATCGGGATATTCGCCGGGAGATATACACAGCATATAATTCCCGTTGTATTGGTGGCGAGTTTGACAATACACAGATTATTGTTGATATTGTCAATACCCGATTGGCTCTTGCCAAACTATTCGGTAAGAATACTTATGCAGAGAAATCTCTGTATAAGACGATGGCTGAAACCCCCGACAGAGTATATAAGATGCTAAATGAGTTGCGCGATAATTATATGCCTACGGCAGAACAAGAGGTTGATGAACTACAGCAGTTTGCTACTGCGCATGGGCTGTATGCAAAGTTGCAGCCTTGGGATTGGGCATATTACAGCAAGAAGTTGCAAAATGAAAAGTATTCTTTTTCTGATGATGACCTTCGTCCTTATTTCGAGAAAGATGCGGTTGTGGAAGGTTTATTCGGGTTGGCAAAGAGGTTGTATGGTATTACCTTTAAGGAAAATAAGAACATACAAGTATATAATCCGGAGGTGAAGGCTTATGAGGTGTTTGATGAAAAGGGTAAGTATCTTGCTGTTTACTATGCTGATTTTCATCCTCGTGATGGTAAGCGTGGTGGTGCATGGATGAATGATTTTCAGGGACAGTATCGTGATGGCAAGAAAGATCATCGCCCGCACATTGTTAATGTGATGAATTTTACGAGGGCGACGGCAGATAAGCCTGCCTTGTTTAGTTATGATGAGGTAGAGACTTTCTTGCATGAATTCGGGCATGGCCTACATGGTATGCTTACCCGTTGTCAGTATTCTGCTCTTTCAGGGACTAATGTACCTCGTGATTTTGTAGAATTACCGAGTCAGTTTAATGAGAACTTCCTGGGAGAGAAGGAGTTTTTGGATACCTTTGCGAAACATTATTTGACGGGTGAACCTATGCCTCAGGAACTTATAGACAAGATAAAAGCGGCGTCGAACTATCATGCAGCCTACGCTTGTGTTCGTCAGTTGTCGTTTGGTTATTTGGATATGGCATGGCATACGCTTGTATCCCCCTTTGAAGTACCAGCGGGCTTGACTACTGAAGAGGCCGTAATTAAATTTGGTAACGATGCTATGGAGCAGGTTCGTGTACTGCCGAATGTAGCAGGTACTCAGATGGAAACGGCGTTTACGCATATATTCTCGGGCGGATATGCTGCGGGCTACTATAGTTACAAGTGGTCGGAGTTATTGGATGCGGATGCTTTCTCTGTGTTCAAAGCAGCGGCCAACAAAAAAGGTGGTTCTATATTTGACAGGAAGTCGGCAGATTTGTTTAGAAAGAATATATTGGAAAAGGGAGGTACAGAGCCTGCAATGGATTTGTACAAGCGTTTTCGTGGTGGCGAACCTACTATCAACGCCTTACTTGAAAGAGACGGAATTAAAGCGATCGTGCTAAAGTGACCGGAGCGAGACCTATTGCAGGAGATTGAATTGTACCATTGATTAGACCGTTTTGAGATTGCATGATATGGAGAAGCCGTTTGTTATAGGTATTGATATGGGTGGGACCAATACTGCTTTTGGTATTGTTGACGGACGCGGGCATATAGTTGCCCGCTCCTTGATCCGTACGCAGCAGTATCCTGCAATAGATGACTATATAGAGGCACTGTATGAAGCAATGATGCCTATTGTTGATTCTGTCGGCGGTATGGAATTGATACGAGGTATAGGTGCGGGTGCTCCCAACGCTAACTATTATACGGGCAATATAGAACAAGCAAGTAATTTACCTTGGAAAGAGGTAGTTTCTTTCGCTAATTTATTGACGGAGAAGTTTGGTATTCCTGCGCGTGTTACCAATGACGCCAATGCTGCCGCTATGGGCGAAATGATGTATGGGGTAGCACGAGGGATGAAGAATTTTATAATGATAACATTAGGAACGGGCGTAGGTTCAGGTATTGTGATTGATGGCAAGGTCGTTTATGGATATGACGGCTATGCAGGAGAGTTGGGGCATACTACGGTCGTGCGAGAAGGCGGAAGGCTTTGCGGTTGCGGCAAAAGAGGTTGTTTGGAGACTTATGCTTCGTGTACGGGAGTAGCAAGGACTGCACGAGAATGGTTGCAGACTACTGACAGGGATAGTCTTCTACGCCAGCAGGATATAGACAGTATTACTTCAAAGAGTGTTTATGGGGCTGCGTTGGAGGGGGATGCAATGGCGAAGGATATATTTGAATATACGGGTCGTATATTGGGCGAAAAGTTTGCTGACTTTATTGCATTCTCTGCCCCAGAGGCCATTATCTTGTTTGGTGGGTTGACCCAAGCAGGCGACTTTATATTTGAGCCTATCAGGAAATATATGGACTTGAATGTTCTTCCGAGATGGCGAGGTCGTGTCAAGTTGCTTTCTTCGGGTTTGAAAGAATCGGATGTAGCAGTACTTGGTGCTTCGGCATTAGCATGGGATTTATAAGATATATGCGACCTCGTATTTGCTTTCAGTTTCCTATCTGGTTACAATGGTTCTATCGAGGTGTTACTTGGAGAGAAGAAGGGTCGTCGAAAGTTATTTACTTGACTTTTGATGACTCTTGCGTACCTGATGTTACGCCAGATCTGTTGGCACTCCTAAGATCGTGGGGTGTACATGCCACATTCTTCTGTGTAGGAGACAATATCCGCAAATACCCTGACTTATGTTTGCAGATATTGCGTGAAGGGCATACGATAGGCAATCATACTTTTCATCATGTGGCGGGATTCTGTTGTTCGTTGCAGGACTATTTGAGGGAGGTAGAAGCAACCGATAGGCTAATAGAGGAGATGTACCGACAATGCAATAGAGAGCGTTCGGTGAAGTTATTTCGTCCTCCCTATTGCAGAATGACTTTCCGACAGAAACGGATGCTTGGTAAGACGCATAAGATAGTGCTGTGGGATATTCTTACTCATGACTACAACCGGAATTATACGCCTGAAGATATAATGAAGGCAATTCGCCGATATAGTCGCAGTGGTTCGATTGTTATTTTTCACGACTCGATTAAATCGAAGGAGAATGTGTTTGAGGTGCTGCCTGAAGCGTTTGAGTGGTGGCGGAGGAACGGGTATGAGTTGAGGGTGTTGTGAGTTAACAATAAGCCATGAATAAACAACATGCAGAGAAGGTTGGTATTCTCTGCATGTTTTCTTTTATTATGCGTGGTTGGTTTAATTGAGTGCGATAAGGGTTATTGTAAGTGCGATAGTTGCGAGTAATATACTATCGAAGCGGTCGAGAAATCCACCGTGTCCAGGTAGTACATTCCCCGAATCTTTTATCTTTAGAGTTCGCTTCATCAGGCTTTCCATAAGGTCGCCTAAAGTACCGAAAATCAGTATTACGAGTGTTAGTATCAGTCCCTGCCACCAAGTGTATTCCAAGTTGGTGAGATGGAATGGGTCTATAAACAGTATGTATCCTGCTATCAGTCCGAATAGTATTCCTCCTGCGAGTCCTTCCCACGACTTACCCGGTGATATGCGTGGTATCATCTTGTGCTTACCAAGCAGTGAGCCTACACAATAGGCGCCGGTATCGTTGATCCATATTACAATGAAGAGGGAGAGTAGCAGCATGTTGGACTGACTCATAAGGATGTTCATTAGTGCGAACGGCAGTGCGACGAACATTTGTCCTATCAGGATATTTCCCCATACCTCGAAGGGATTGGTGTCCGGGCGAAAGAGTTCGGACACCAATAGAAGGAGCAATAATGCAGCATAGGTTGTGAGTATCCATACACTGCCTGTAAACAGGGTTGATGTACTTAGACATGCCCAAGTCCATATACCTATATGTAGTATTGCCGTTAGTGCCATTGCGCCCATGGTTTGCCATTGGTTGGCGTGTGTTATTTTATGGAATTCTTGTACGGTCAGCACACTTAGCAGTAGGAATATAACTCCGAAGCAGTAAGGGACATAGCACAATAATGCTACCAATATGATACCTATATAGATGGCACCGAAGAATGTTCGTTTGAGTAGTGTTTTCATACCTTAATTCATTTATCGTTTTGTTGTTTTGATTCGTATTTATCGATGGCGTTGCTCATTAGTTGTCTGCCGAGTTCGATGATTTCCTCTGTTTGGTCGAATGCGAAAGTAGGGAATCTGTTCATTGGCATCTCCGCAAGAATATCGGGATGGATTAGTTGGGTCATCATAACAGTATTGTGCTGAATCATCATGTCGGTCATTCGGGATACGAGTGAGATATAGTTGATGGAGTCGGCTACTTCGTCGGCGATGTTTTCTTCTTTGGGTCCCAAGTCGAAGTACTCAAGGAGTTTGTTGAAGGCAGGTAACTTGTCGAGTAGTTTCGGTGTCTTGTGTGTATGCTTCGTTTCCGGTGCAATGGAGTCGGGTGCACTGATGTTCATTGCGACGAGTATGTCTCCTCCTGTACGGCGGACACGATTGAGCGGTAGTGCATTGAGGACGCCGCCATCTATGAGCAACATATTATTACGCTTGACGGGTCGGAAGAACATAGGGATACTGACGGAGGCGCGTACTGCCTGGAATAGACTACCTGTTTCCATGACTACTTCGCGGTTGTTGATAACATCGCTTGCGACAAGTGATACGGGTATGGGTAGGTCTTCGATAAGACAATCGTCGACAATTTCTTTGAAAGAGTCAATAATTTTGTCGCCCTTGACTACATAACTTGTGCTTAGTGAGAAGTCGCCGAGTGACATGATGCGCTGTTTATCGAGCGAAAGGAACCACTTTTTTCCCTCTTGCAGTTTGCCTGTTGCATATAGCCCTGCCACAAGTGCTCCTGCCGAAGTACCGGCGATGGATGTTATGTGGTATCCTCTTCGTTCGAGTTCTTCGATAGCCCCGATGTGTGCCATTCCTCTGGCACCCCCACTTGCTAATACTAATGCAACATTCTTTTTCATAGGATCATATTTGTTTTGCGTATTGTCAGATTATTCTGCCGAGTTATTATTCCATATATTCCACGCTGCTTGTGCTTGTGCGTGCAGCATTTTCAAGCCATTGAGTGTGTGGCATTGTTGTTCTCGTCCGTGACGGAGAAAAAGCGTTTCTTGCGGGTTGTAGATGACATCGTACAAGATATGTTCAGGGGTCAACCAATGATAGGGGATGGGGGGACAAGCGTTGGTGTCAGGTTCCATTCCCAATGGTGTACAGTTGACGATAAGCAGGTGCCGGCTAATAATGTCTCGCGTGATGTCCCGGTAGGTTATGCACTGTTGTTTGTCGTCGGGTCGGAGGGATGTTTGTTGCGGGTTGCGTGAAACAAAGAGGGTTGTAAGTCCTAATTGCCTGAGTGCATAATGTACTGCTTTTGCTGCGCCTCCCGTACCTATGATGAGTGCTGCCGAATGCTTTGTATGCAGATGTGGTGCAATGGACAGACGGAAGCCGATAGTGTCGGTGTTGTAGCCTATTCGCTTGTTGTGTGCAAAACGGATGACATTTACTGCGCCGATGGCAGCAGCGTCCGTGCTGAGTTCGTCGAGGAAAGGAAGTATGTTCTCTTTGTGTGGAAAGGTTACATTCAGTCCGCAGAATGCGTGTTGTTGACACAACGCAGGAAACTGATTGATGTCAGGTAGGGGGTAGGTTCGATAGTTGGCAGCGATATGTTCGTGGCGGAATTTATCGTTGAAGTATTGCGCCGAGAAGGAGTGACCAAGAGGGTAGCCTATCAGTCCGTATTCTTTAATATGTTCGCTCGTTATTTGCATTTGCTTTTTATATCGGTTCGTCGGGCGTGCTGTGGTAATTTGATGGTTGTTTTATATGATTTCTATATTCTTCCTATATTCATCTTATATTCGTCCTATATTCATCCTATATTCATCCTTTGGAATTGATCGTATTTATCGGGCTTTGCGGAAGGTTGTTTTTGCGTATGTGTATGCGAATGGTTCTGTTGGCGAAAGGGAATGTGCTAATAATAATTAAGGATTTATGATGGTTATTTCAGCAATTTGCGTGTTCTTGTCTTTGACTTTGTAGCGTTCGTCGATGCGATAGCCGATGACCCATGCAATATCGTTGTCGGCACAGAGCAGGATGACCTGTTCTTTTTGGTTGAGCGACAGTTTGAGGTCGGTGAGGAAGTCGGATATTTTCTTACGCCCGTTCATACCGAGCGGGTAGAAGAAATCACCTTCTTTCCAATGGCGGATGGTGAGATGTTTATCGAGAATGCTTTTGCAGAGGAAGCATCGGTGTTCGGAGGCGCAAGGGAACGGCTCGTCGGGTGTGAGGGAACGCAGTTGTGTTCGGATGGCAGGGAGAGGGGAGGCGGTAGGATGGAGTGGAGTGATGAGCAGGTAGTCCCTATCTTTCAGGAGGGAGAATTGTTCGGAGTTGAAGCGTTTTCCTGCTCTTTTGGTAAGGGCAGTGAATATGGGTTGTATGTTGGTAAATCCGTAGGGGTAGAGCAGTTCGAAGAGGATGGTTTGGGCATAGGGATACCGGAGGAGGGTAGGGATATGTATTTTGGTTTCGTCTCCTTGTGTTGAGAGTAGTTGGCTGCTAATCTGTGCGATGGTGTCTTCGATGAGAGGGATATATCCTTGAATATGTTCGCAAAGGTTGGCGAAATGCAGGATGTCGGACGACGAGTAGTTTTCCAATTGTTTTCGTATGGCGTTTCGTTGGAAACCAGTATCGGCGTTGGTGCTATCGGTGACGAAGGACAAGTGTTGCAGTTGGATATAGGCAAGGATGTCGGTTCGTTGCACGCACAGCAGCGGTCGGACGATGTAAGCGTTTCGCGGGAGCATGCCTGCTAACCCTCTGATACCCGTACCGCGTTTGATGTTGAGTATGATTGTTTCCGCCTGGTCGTTTTGATGATGTGCGACTGCAACTGCTTGGCAGTTGAGTTGTTGCCGACATTGTTCGAAATAGTCGTAGCGTAGGTTTCGTGCCGCCATTTCGATGGAAATGCCTTGTTGGCGGGCCGTGGTTGCTGTGTCGAAGTGAGTGATATGGAGGGGAATTCGGAGGTTGGCGCACAGGTCGCGGACAAACTGTTCGTCTCTGTCGGATTCATCGCCTCTCAAATGGAAATTGCAATGGGCAGCAATGCAGTTATACCCCAATTGGCACAAGACATGGAGCAGTGCCACAGAGTCTGCGCCACCGCTAAGAGCCACCAAGACAGGTGATTGCTTGTTGAGCAGGCGGTGTTGGTTGATATATTGCTGAACCCTACGAATCATTCTTTGAGGTTGTTGATATCCACGAGGTGATGGACAATGGCATAGATGGTAAGTCCTGCGGGCGAGTGTATCTGGAGTTTGCGCGCGATATTCTTCCGATGAGTTATGACGGTGTGTACCGATATGCAGAGCGCATCTGCAATCTCTTTATTACTAAGCCCATCGACCAGTTTGACCAATACCTCTTTTTCTCGTTCGGATAGTTCTTCCTTGCTATCCTCTTCGTTGGTTGTTTTTGTAGTGGAGGTCTGTTGCTGCTGTGTGAGCAGTCGTGCGCATGGTACGAGTAGGTTGTCCTCAATTGCGCAGTGTGTGGTTATTTCCTTTTCGATGAGGAATATGTCGTACAGTGCAGAGTTAAGGAGATTGTTGGCTATGTCGGACGGATAGTATTTGACAATGAGGTTCTTTAGTTCCGTCAGTTTGGAGGTTATGTTGCTTTCGTTGACTGCTCCGTGTTGCTTTGCGAAGACCTCCAAATCGTATTCGGGTTTCTGATGTTGGAGCAATGCCTGGATATAGGGGAAGACATACTGGTTCTCGTAAACCATGTGCTTTTGTATTTCTTTGATGTAGTCATCGAAACACTGGATGATAAGGAGTGGGATACGGGAAGGGTTGGTGGCGGTGTTGACGGCTTCTATGAGTTTACGCCTCAAGGTAGGCAGGGCAAAGTCCAAGAAATAGGTGTGTGCAGCCTGAAGGTAGTTGACGAGTGCCTCTGCGGAAAGTGCGGATATGGAAGCCGGTGTGGAGTAGATTGTATAGTTGACCACAGACAGGAAGGTGTCGATATCGACTTTGTGTTCTTTGCAGACCTCTTCGATAGTTTTCTCGGCAACCCCCATAGGCAATCCGAAACGGGCGATGATGGAGAGCGTTTGGGGTTCGGCACACATTAGGTCGGACATTTTGTCGGTAGGCTTAAACATAGTGTTGCGTTTTAGTTGTTACGAATATATTCGATGAAATCGTAGGGGTAGGGATTCTTCGGGTCGGCGGCATGTTCTTCTTTGGAAGTTTCTTTCCAGATGTTGTTGTCGATCATCGGGAAGAAAGTGTCGGCGAGCGGGAAGGCATGGCGGATGCGTGTGATATAGAGTTTGTCGGCGATGGGCATGAACTGCCTATAGATAGTTCCGCCACCAATGATGAAGTTCTCTTTGTCAGGGTCGGCTAATCGGAGGGCATCCTCGATGGAATATGCCATGATTGCCCCTTCTATCTGTTCCCCTTGAATGTCGCTTATGACTATATTGGGTCGGTTAGGCAGGGGTCGGCGAGGTAGCGAGAGATAGGTTCGTTTGCCCATGATGACCGTATTGCCGGAGGTTATGTTCTTGAAGTGCAGGAGGTCGTTGGGGAGATGGCAGAGCAATTCCCCTTTTTGCCCGATGGCATTGTTTTGGTCGATAGCAACTATAATAGAGATCATATTCTTGTATGTTTTTAGACGGCAACCGTACCTGCGATGTGAGGGTGGGGGTTGTAGTCTTGGAGGGTAAAGTCTTCGTAGTGGAAGTTGAAAATATCGTTTATATCAGGGTTGAGTATCATACGAGGCAGTGGACGGGGATCGCGTGTTAATTGCAGTTGTACCTGCTCGATATGATTGAGGTAGATATGTGCATCGCCGAGTGTATGCACAAATTCGCCGGGTTGCAGTTCGCAGACTTGTGCCATCATTTGCAGGAGCAGCGCATAGGAAGCGATGTTGAAAGGTACTCCGAGAAAGACATCGGCAGAGCGTTGGTAGAGTTGCATGGACAGGCGATGGTCGGCTACATAGAATTGGAACAAGGTGTGACAAGGAGGCAATGCCATTTGATTGACTTCGGCTACATTCCATGCGCTGACAATGAGGCGTCGGCTGTCGGGGTTGTTCTTTATCTGGTTGACGAGGTTTGCTATTTGGTCGATAGTTCCTCCGTTGTAGTCAGGCCAACTGCGCCATTGATGTCCGTAAACGGGACCAAGTTCGCCGTTCGGATCTGCCCATTCGTTCCATATACGGACACCGTGTTCCTGAAGATAGTGTACATTGGTGTTGCCTTGTAGGAACCACAAGAGTTCGTAGATGATGGATTTGAGGTGCAATTTCTTTGTTGTGAGCAGTGGAAATCCGTTCTGCATGTTAAATCGCATCTGGTATCCAAATACGGAGATGGTGCCTGTGCCTGTCCTGTCGGTTTTCTGTACGCCATCGTGGAGGATATGTCTGCAGAGGTCTAAGTACTGTTGCATGGTTGATGGGATTAGTATAGTTTATAGGTGGTCTTAAGTACCTTGAATTCAGTTCGTCGGTTGATTTGATTGCAAATCTCTTGTTGTTCTTGGGTGAGGGAATTGATGAAGTCCTCGTTCAGTTCCTGCCCGATAGGTATGAATTTATGTTTCTGATGCAGAGCCTTGTCGGCGACCACCGGTTTTTCTTTGCCGTAGCCAACGGGTGTGAGGCGTTCTTGCTCGATGCCGTGTGCGATGAGGTAGTTGACGACAGACTCGGCTCGTTTTTCGCTCAATGTTTTATTACTCTTTTCGTCTCCTACCTTGTCGGTATGTGCTGCGAGTTCGATAGTGATGTTCGGGTTATCTTGGAGGAGTTTGACCAGTGATTGCAAACCTTCTTCGGACTGCGGGGTAAGGTCCCACTTGGCAAACTCGTAGAAGATGTTGTTCATTGTAACCGGTTTGGAGATGGGTGCGAGAGTGAAGTCTTGTGTATAAGTTTTGCTGTCGGTCAGATTGAGTGTGTTGAGTTGTTGCTTCTGGTTGAGGTATCCCCGTGCGGTAGCGAGCATGACATAGTGGGCATCTTTCTTGAGCCGTAGGCGGTAGGTACCATCCCTGCGTACTTGCATACGGGTGTTGGTTCCGTCGTCGCCTACAAGTCGGAGGTAGGCGTCAGTAAGGTGTTCCCCGTTATTGTCGGTGATGGTTCCTTCGACAGTGAATGTCATTTCGGGAAGGATAAATTGATAGATTTGATCGTATCCTTTCTTCTGTCCTCTATTGGAGGAGAAGAAACCGTTTTCGGTGTTCCCTTCGAAGGTGATGGCAAAGTCGTCGCCAGCCGAGTTGAAAGGTGCGCCAAGGTTGTAGAGCAGGAATGTGGAGTCGGAGGGTATGGCGTGGAAAAGGTCCAATCCGCCATAGCCAGGATGCCCGTTCGAAGCGAAATAAAGAGAGCCGTCTTTCCGTATGGTAGGAAAGAGTTCGTCGCCTGCCGTGTTGATTGTAGGTCCGAGGTTGGTTACTCCGACCCAATCGCCGTTCTCATACTCGGCAAGATAGATGTCTTTCCCCCCGTATCCGTTTGGGGCATCGGACACGAAGTAGAGTGTATCGCCGCTGTAAGAGAGGGCAGGGTGACCACATGAGATGGTGCTATCGGCAAACAATTTCACTTGTTGGGGTTCGCTCCAAGTGCCACTCGCTCTGTCTGACTTATAGATCTGTGCGCCTTGGTCTTTCCCTTTGATAGGCTTTGCATAGGAGAAGTACATTGTTTTGCCATCGGCAGAGAAGCAGCATACGCCTATGTCGGGAGTCTCTTTTCCTCCTGCCGACATGGCAATGCCTGCGTCTTCTGTTTCGGATGACTTCTCTGTGTCGGAGGCAGTTGCATCGGATAGTCCTTCTACCAACTCTGGTTCCTCCCACTGCCCTGCAGCATTCTTTCTGACCGTATAGAGGTTGTTGACGGGTACGCCCGTGATAGAACTGTTCTGCGTTGTCTTTTTGTTGGTGTTACTACGGTTGCTCGTAAACATAAGCGCATCGGTATTGTCGCCGATGAACGCCGGTGCGAAGGTACTGGCACGCTTGGTGTTGAAGCCATTAGCAACCGATACCTTGTACCTGCTGGATTGTTGTTTCCAGTTGTTGATTTGTTGGCAAGCATATAGTCCGCCCTGTGCTACATAGTTGTCGGGATGCGCCTGCAAGTATATTTGGTACTGCTTTTGCGCTTCAGCATATTTGCCTTGATAGTGCAACACTTGTGCGTAGTGCAGATAGACAATGGAGTCCTGGTATTTGTTACGGATGGCGTTCTGGTATGCGCTTACTGCCTTTGGGTTATTGATATGCTTATAACATTCTGCCTGTCGGAAAGCGACGTAGGCTCGGAGAGGTTTGTCCTTGACCCGAACCTGCTTGTAGGTTGAGCGGTAGATTTCGCCTGCGGCATAGTATTCACCGATGTCGTACCTTTTGTCTGCTTTCTTTATTCGTGCCTTGACACCACACGAGCCGCACAGCACGGTGACGATCAGGCAAGCGAGGATGGTATAATATGTATTGCGATTGTTATGCAAGTTCGTGGATGACGAGTCCTGAGCGTAATTTAGGTTCGAACCATGTCGTTTTGGGTGGCATTATGTTTCCACTGTCGGCGATAGTGATGAGTTGTTGCATCGAGACGGGATAGAGAGCAAGTGCCATACGCATTTCTCCGCTGTCGACTCGTTGTTTGAGTTCTTGCAGTCCGCGAATACCTCCTACGAAGTCTATTCGTTTGTCGGAGCGCAGGTCTTTGATATTGAGTATCTCATCGAGGATGTATTTTGACGAGATACTGACATCCAGTACTCCGATAGGGTCGTTGTCGTTATAGGAATCGGCTTTGGCAGTGAGCGAGTACCAGCATCCGCTGAGGTAGAGACTGAAGTTGTGCAATGCTTGCGGGTGATAGATTTCCGTTCCTTTCTTCTCTACGACGAAGTGGGTTGTGAGTTTGTCCAGAAACTCTTGGTCGGACAGCCCGTTAAGGTCTTTCACTAATCGGTTATAGTCAATGATGTTCAATTGATTATCAGGGAAACAGACAGCAAGGAAATAGTTGTATTCTTCGTTGCCGTTGTGGTTGGGGTTTTGTTTGCGTTTCTCGTCGCCAACAAGAGCCGCTGCTGCACTTCTGTGATGTCCGTCGGCGATGTACAGATAGGGTATGGTGGCGAAAATGTTGGTTATTTGTTGTATAATGTTTTTGTCTTGAATGACCCAGAACCGATGTTCGGTATGGTCGTTGTCGGCTATGAAATCATATTCGGGTTTGTTTGCAGTGATGTTGCGGACGATATTGTCGATATCATCACGGTGCGGGTAAGTAAAGAAGACCGGCTCTATGTTGGCATTGTTTATTCGTACATGTTTCATACGGTCCTCTTCCTTGTCTCGTCGGGTGAGTTCATGTTTCTTGATTACTCCTGTCATGTAGTCGTTAACAGAGGCTGCAACCACTAATCCGTATTGGGTGCGTCCGTTCATGGTTTGTGCATAGACATAGTAGTGTTCGTCTTTGTCTTGACGGAGCCATCCTTTTTGTTTGAACATGGCATAATTTTCCTTCGCCTTTTCATAGACTTTGGGGTCGTGTTCGTCGGTTCCGACGGGGAAGTCTATTTCAGGCTTGATGATGTGATAGAGGGAGCAGTCGTTATCGAGTGCTTCTTGTCGTGCCTCGTTGGAGTTCAGAACATCGTAAGGACGGGAAGACAATCGTTTGGCGATGTCTTGCGGAGGTCGAATGCCTCGAAAAGGTTTGATGTGTGCCATAATATGGTATTAAAGATAATGTTGGTATTGTTGATTGTTGTGTTGATTTACTTTTTCTCTGCTGCTTTTCCCATTGCGCAGGTGCCGTTAAACAGTGCGTTGGGCTCAACAACGAGAGTTTGTGTTTTTACCTCGCCGTGCATATTGGAGGTGGATCGTAGAGCGAGTGTTTGTGCCACCTCGATTTTCCCGTCAATCTTTCCGAACACTTCGGCGTTCTGACAAGCGATGGTCCCCTTCAGGAAACCCTTCTCTCCGATAACGACTTTGCCCGAACACTGCAAGTCTCCTTCAACGGTCCCGTCTATACGGATGTCGCTGTCTGCAATGATTGTTCCTATGATTTTGCTTCCTGCAGTAAGGGCGTTGTAAAGCGAGCCTACTGATGAGTTTTGCGTTGTATTAGCCATAGTGAATGATAGTTTTATGCGTTAGAATTGTTTTTGTAATGTTGTTCTTCCCATATTTCTGCAAAGATACTGCTTTTTTGGTATATTGCAAGAGTGTGTGTGGTTTTTTCGTTTAAGGACAGATGTAATATCCCCGTACAACTATGCTTCGCAATATCTCGCAAACAGTTTTGTCGGAGTGATGTACCGTTGACTCTCTTTCTCTGCAATCACACTGAAAATAGAAGGACGAATATACCCGTTTTCGACCATTTTTGTAGGATAAATATAAGGACGATATAAGGACGATCGCCCTACTGCTACCCTACCACTATCCTACCACTACCCTACC
>CAVEFV010000047.1:0-16218 GCA_963615025.1 Firmicutes bacterium CAG:95
CCGCTGTAGAGCCATAGCGTGCTATGGCTCTCAACTCACCTTCAATAAACAAACAATATGTTCCCGTTAAACCCAATTAACCCTTTCAACCAACTAAACTACTCTTTAACTCTTTAACTCCTAAACTCATCAACCAAACAACTGCCCTCAACACTCAACTCTAAACACTCAACCCAAAAGAAACATGCCCCACCTTCGGCCTTGTGTCGGTGCGTCAAAAATCGAACGAGTACTGCGAAAAGCGGAGGTACTGTCTGAGCAACGCGAGTTGTGCCGTAGCCGCAGTACGAGTGAGTTATATTTTTGGCAACGCCCGACACACAGCCGATGAATTTTCTTTGCTTCGTTTCTTTTGTTCAAGCAAAAGAAATGAAGAACATACTGCTATGGTTCTCAACTCACCTTCAAAAACCAAACTATATGTTCCCGTTAAACCCAATTAACCCTTTCAACCCATTAAACTACACTTAAACTTCTAAACTCCTCTACTCATCAACTAAAAAACCTCAACTCGATACACTCACCCCAAAAGAAATAAAGAACATACTCTCAACTGAAAAATCGTTCTTTTCTCCCACTAACGACCATTTCTTCAAAAAAAATCCATACCTTTGCAGCGGATGAAACAGACTTTCGTATAATAGTCCCGTTCCCCGCAGAAAAGCATTAGTTTGTGAATTGGTTAATCGATTTATTGTCAAGTGATTCGGCAGCACACACTATGTTAGTGTATAGTGCTATTATAGCCTTAGGTTGTGCATTAGGAAAGATACAAATATGCGGTATCTCATTAGGCGCAACCTTTGTTTTATTCGTTGGTTTAGCAATGGGACACTTCGGAGTAGCATTGGATAGCCAACTGACCAACTTTATGGAAAACTTCGGTCTTATTATATTCGTCTTCTCTATTGGCTTGCAGGTAGGACCGGGATTCTTTTCTTCTTTCAAAAAAGATGGTCTGAGGCTCAATCTGTTAGCCTGCTTTATTGTATTGTTAGGCATAATCACGGTCTTGCTACTCAATATCATCTACAGCGATACTATAGGCATGCCAATGATGGTGGGTATCATGTGTGGCGCAATCACATCTACACCAGCCTTAGGTGCTGCCGAAGAGGCTTTAGGACAATTGCAATCAAGTGGCATAGTCAGTTCAATACCCTCTATCAGTTTAGGCTGTGCTGTAGCATATCCAATAGCCATTCTGTGTACGATTGCCGTAATGATGATTATACGATGGATATTCCGAATCGATTGCAAGGAAGAAGAAAACCGCTTGCATTCTGCTGCAAACACCGAAGAAAACCCCGACATACTAACATTCCGCATTACACAAGAACCCATCAACGGTATAAGCCTGTCCACACTCAAACAGCAATTTGGTCATCAGTGTATCGCCACTCGTGTAAATAGAAATGGAGATATCTTCATACCTCATGCCGATACACCTCTGTTCATAGGCGATGTAGTATTGATTGTTACTCGTCATCACGACGCGGCAGACTTGGAGAAACTACTCGGAGAGAAGATAGAATATGAATGGAAAGACGATGAAAAAGAATTGGTCTCGCGTCGTATCGTGGTTACCAAAAGCAATGTGAATGGCAAGACCATCGGACAACTGCATTTGCGTAATGCATACAATGTCAATGTAACGCGCATCAATCGTGCAGGTGTCAATCTGTTGGCACGCCCCGATTTAGCACTGCAAGTAGGAGATAAAGTAATGGTTGTAGGTCCCATCGAGGGTATTCAAAAAGTGGAAACCATATTAGGAAACACACTCAATCGTCTGAACGAGCCTCATCTAATAACGATGTTCTTAGGTATCTTGCTGGGTATTATATTAGGCGCAACTCCCATCTACCTGCCACATCTACCTATGCCCACTCGATTAGGCTTGGTAGGAGGTCCTTTGGTCGTTGCTATATTATTGGGTCGTTTTGGTTATAAACTCAGACTTATTACCTATACAACACAATCGGCTAACCTTATGCTTAGGGAATTAGGTCTCTGCCTCTTCTTGGCAAGTTTGGGAATAGAAGCCGGAGGAGAATTTATTCACTCGGTTGTTTCTCCCAATGGTCTGCATTGGTTATTATGCGGCACAATTATAACAATGGTTCCTGCTCTCATCGGCGGTATTATAGCAAGGGGAATGCATTTGAACTTCTTTACTATTTGCGGTTTGATAGCAGGGGCGCACACCAATGCTCCGTGCCTGTCTTATGCAAATGCGCAAGGCGATACCGACGAACCTGCTGTAGTCTATTCTACTATCTACCCGCTTGTTACTTTCTTGAGGATAGTTTCAGCACAAGTACTGATATTGTTGTGCGTCTGAAAAAGACTCCTTAAACAACAATCAGACAAGCATACATCTGATGTATTCTTGTCTGATTATCTCATATATGTAATAGCCTGATTTACTATACCTATATGCCAAAACTATTGGTATTTACGGTTGTTCCACCGTGATAGGGTAGTGTTACAATTCTTTTTTAACCTCTACTTGTTCGAACGACTCTATAATATCGCCTTCTTGTATATCGTTGTAAGAGCGTATATTCAAACCGCACTCTGTGTTGATACCTACTTCTTTAACATCATCTTTTTCTCTCTTCAATGAAGCCAAATCACCGGTATAGATAACAATACCATCACGAATAACGCGTACTTTATTGCCACGCTTAATCTTACCCTCCCGAACAATACAGCCGGCTACAGTACCAACCTTGGTTATTCGGAAGGTCTGGCGTACTTCAAGCGTAGCAGTAATTTCCTCCTTCAATTCCGGAGCCAGCATACCAGCCATAGCAGCCTTTATCTCTTCGATGGCATCATAGATAATACTATATAGACGAATATCAATTTCTTCTTTGTCTGCCAATTTACGGGCAGTAGTTGTAGGACGCACCTGAAAACCTACTACAATAGCATCAGATGCTTCGGCAAGAAGAATATCTGAGTCGGATATAGCACCAACGGCCTTATGAATAACATTCACTTGTATATTCTCTGTGGACAATTTAATCAATGAGTCTGAAAGAGCCTCCACTGAACCATCCACATCGCCTTTAACAATAATATTCAACTCTTTGAAATCCCCTATTGCTAAACGCCGTCCTATTTCCTCCAAGCCAACATGCTTCTTCGTACGAATCGACTGCTCTCTTTGTAGTTGCTCACGCTTATTGGCAATCTCCCTTGCTTCTTGCTCCGTATTCATAACCACAAAATCATCACCTGCCTGTGGCGCACCATTCAGACCAAGTATAAGAACAGGCTCACCAGGATGGACTTCTTTAACACGCTGGTTACGCTCATTAAACATAGCCTTTATACGACCATGTGCAGTACCTGCCAAAACAATATCTCCCGTATGCAGAGTACCATCCTGCACCAATATGGTGGCGATATAACCGCGTCCCTTGTCCAACGATGATTCGATAATCGAACCTTTTGCCTTGCGTTTAGGATTAGCCTTCAAATCTAACAACTCCGCTTCAAGAAGCACTTTCTCAAGCAATTCAAACACACCCATACCGCTCTTTGCTGATATGTCTTGCGATTGATACTTACCGCCCCATTCTTCCACAAGTATATTCATATTGGCAAGTTGTTCTTTGATCTTGTCAGGATTAGCACCGGGCTTATCACACTTGTTGATAGCAAATATCATAGGAACACCTGCCGCTTGCGCATGATTTATAGCCTCTATTGTTTGTGGCATCACAGCATCATCGGCGGCTACAATAATAATGGCAATATCTGTTACTTTGGCACCACGAGCGCGCATAGCAGTAAACGCTTCATGTCCTGGTGTGTCCAAGAATGTAATATGTTGCCCATTTTTTAGACACACATTGTATGCACCAATATGCTGCGTAATACCTCCGGCCTCTCCTGCAATCACATTCGTATTACGAATATGGTCAAGCAATGATGTCTTACCATGATCAACATGTCCCATTATGGTGATAACAGGGCAACGAGTAACAAGGTCTTCATCGGAGTACTGCTCATCATCATGCAACTCTTCAATAACTTGTGCCGAAATATATTCAGTAGTAAAACCGAATTCCTCCGCTACTATATTGATGGTCTCTGCATCTAACCGTTGGTTAATACTAACCATCAATCCTAAACTCATGCAGGTTGCTATCACTTGGTTAACGGAGATATTCATCATAGTGGCCAACTCATTAGCCGTAACGAACTCTGTAAGTTTAAGTACCTTCGACTGTGCCTGTTCTTGTTCAAGGATTTCCTCTTGATGCATTCTCACATGCTCTCGCTTCTCCTTACGATATTTGGCACCTGTATTTTTGCCCTTGCCTGCTTGTAGCCGTGCAATAGTCTCCTTTATCTGCTTCTGTACCTCCTCATCGTCTATCTCAACCTTGATAGGACGCTTATTCAACTTTGGATTCTTGTTCCCTTTTCTGAAGTCAGGATTATTCACATCCACTCGCCCTTGCTTGATACGCTCTCGTTTGCGTTTTCCTTCTTTGTCGGTTCCGGCAGGGGTCGTGTTTGCCGAAGCAGTTGTGTTGCGTTGTTGTTCGCGCCGTTCGTCACGCTCTTTCTTTTTCTGCTCTTTGGTCTTTTGCTTCGGATGTGTCGCTTGATTCAGTTTGTCCAAATCCAATGTACCAACAATTTTGGGTTTGTTCACGATGACAGGCTTACCATAAGTAAATACTTCAGGCTCTTTCTGAGCAGCCGGAACGGTCGCAGATTCTTGTTGTTTTGTTTCCTCCGCTTTCCCTTTCTGCACTTCCTGTGGCTTCTCCTCAATAGCAACCTCTTTCTTCTTCTCTACAGGCTTCGTTTCCTTTCTCGATTCCTCTGCAGGTTTTTCTGTGGCTTCTTCCACGGGTTTGGCAACAGGCTTTTCTTCCTTCTGCTCCGTCTTTTGTGGCTTCGGCGTTTCTTCAGCCTTGACGGATTGAACCTCTTTTACCGCCTCTTTCTTCTCTTCCGATGGGATAACCTTAGCATCTTCTTTCAATGCTTCTTGTGGCTTCTCTTCGGTTGTTACTGTGGTTTCTTTCGTTGTTTGAGTCCCATGCTGCGGTTTCCCTTCGAGGTCAATATGTCCTACTACTTTAGGTTTCTGCACAGTCGGTACAGGCTCTGGTTCCGGTTCAACAGTCGCCTTTGCAGCAACGGCTGCTTTATCTCGCTCTTGCCGTTCTTGTTGTAGTTTCTCTGCCTCCATCTTGAGAGCCATATCTTTGTTGAATGCCTTGGCAAGCAAAAGATAGGTATCGTCATCAATACGCATATTCGGATCGAGAGATATATCTTTCCCTTGCTTCTGTGCAAACTCAACGGCGGTAGCCATACCGATGTTGAGTTCTTTACAAGCCTTAATAAGTTTTATTGCCATGCAGATTCTGTTTTAACATTATTAGTAGTCCATAATTTGTTCGTAGTAAGGAGTAGGCGTCGGAGTAGGGTATTGCTGCTATTCTTCTTCAAATTCCGCAGCAAGAACCTTTCTTACCTCATCAATGGTCTCTTCTTCGAGGTCGGTCTTACTGAGCAGTTCCTCACGGGGAGTATCCAACACGGCACGGGCTGTGTTTAGTCCGATACTCTTGAGTACATCAATTACCCATTGATCGATTTCATCGTTAAATTCATCTAAGTAAATATCCTCCTCGTTGTTATCTTCCATCTCACGGAATACTTCAATGTCATATCCCGTCAGTTTGCTGGCAAGTTTTATGTTCGCTCCTCCCTTACCGATAGCCATGCTTACCTCTTCAGGTTTCAGATAAACATTGGCTACCTTGCTTTCTTCATTGATTTCCATCGAAGATATCTTTGCAGGAGCAAGTGCCCGCTGAATGTACAGGTTGATATTACTGGTGTAGTTGATTACATCGATATTTTCGTTGCGTAGTTCGCGGACAATACCATGTATTCGTGTTCCTTTGATACCCACACAAGCACCCACAGGGTCTATACGCTCGTCAAACGACTCTACGGCCACTTTTGCTCTCTCGCCCGGTATGCGTGCTATATCTTTAATGGCTATCAAACCATCGTGTACCTCCGGAATTTCTTGCTCGAACAGACGGCGTAGAAATAGTGGCGATGTCCGTGAGAGGGTTACTCTCGGGTTCTGATTTCTGTTCTCCACTTCTTCCACTATGGCGCGAACCATATCTCCCTTACGATAGAAATCGGTAGGTATTTGGTTTGCCTTAGGCAAGAACAAGTCGTTCCCTTCGTCATCCAAAAGAAGCATCTCCTTTTTCCATACTTGGTAGAGTTCGGCAGTTACAATCTGTCCTTTCAAATCAGAGTATTTCAGATACAGATTTTCTTTCTGTAAGTCAAGAATCTTACTGGCGAGTGTTTGGCGCAGGTTTAGAATCATTCTACGACCAAAACTCATGAAGTCAACCTTGTCGGTTACTTCTTCTCCTATCTCGCATTCATCGTCAATCTGTTTGGCATCGGAGTAGTGTATCTCGGTGTTCGGATTGGCATTCGCATCGTCTGCCACCACAGTACGGTTTCGATAAATTTCCAAGTCGCCTTTCGTCGGGTTGATAATAACGTCGTAGTTCGCGTCAGACCCGTACATTTTTGAAATGACATTACGGAAACTGTCCTCCATAACATTGATGAATGTTTGTTGGTCAATGTTTTTTAGTTCATTGAATTCTTTGAAGATGTCAATAAGATTGACACTCACTTGTTTTTTTGTAGCCATTGCTTGTAATCTTATTATAGATAATTGATATATTTCTTCTTTCTTGCAAACCTATACCTTCAAATCGTAAACCACCGACTTTGCATCGGCATAGTCCCAAGTGAAGGTTTGTACCACGGTTTGCTTGCGTTTCTTGTTCTCTACCGCCACTTTTACCTCTATATCCACCGAGAAGTTGCTGTCTGTCGCATCCACCAACAATCCCTTCATCTTTTTCCCGTCCTTCAGCAGTACGACAACTTCATTACCGATGTTTTTCTTGAATTGAAATGGTGTCTTAAACGGGTCGGTCAAACCTGCTGAACCTACCATTAAGGAGTAATCCTCAATATCTCTGTCCATCCTGTCGGCAATGTACTGACTGACTGCCGCACAGAAATCAATATCAATGGGGACCAACGCATCCAAGGTTACGCTTACATCATTGTTCGATGACACGCTGACCTCCGCTATTTGGTACTGCTCTTCCTGTTGTGTGTGGGTTGTAAGATATTCTTTTACAATGTCCTCTACAATTACCTTCTCTATCATAATTCACTTATATTTGCAATGAAAGGGAGCCGAATTTGGTCCCCTTCATCAAATCAAGTGCAAAGGTACAATCTTTTTTCCTAATGCACAAGGGTTTTCTAATAAAAATATAGCAATGCTATAAATCTCGTATTTAAGGAAGTACTTTCAGTGCTGCCTCAACCCGTCGGAGCGTCTCCTCCTTGCCTAACACATTCGTAATCTCCCAAATGTGTGGTCCTCGTGCTGCCCCGACCAAACATATACGGAAAGCATTCATCACAATACCGACACCATACTCCTTCTCTGCTATCCACGACATAACGATTTCATCGAGTGTTTCGGCGGACCAATCGTCTGTGTTACGCAACAATTGGCATAAGCCCGTGAGATGAACACGGGAATCTTCCTTCCACCTCTTTTTCAGCGACTTCTCATCATATTCCGTCGGGGCTACAAAGAAGAAATTCATTTGCTCCCACAGTTCCCGAACGAAATTGACACGCTCCTTCACCAAGCCGATTACATGAGGCAGTTGTTCCCGCTCTTTTTCATTGAAAGAGTAAATCCCTAATTGGCAGAATGCATCGGCAAGGTAATCATTATCTTTCATCTGTAGATACTGATGATTGAACCATTTCCCCTTCTCAAAATCGAACTTCGCCCCTGCTTTGCTCACGCGTTCTAGAGAGAAGGACTGAATGAGTTCCTCCATCGAATATATCTCTTTGTCATCTCCGCTGTGCCAACCCAATAGTGCCAAGAAATTAATCACTGCCTCCGGAAAGTAACCCGACTCACGGTACCCGCTATATACTGCTCCGCTTTTCTGATCATGGAACTCCAAAGGAAATACGGGGAAACCAAGACGGTCTCCGTCTCTCTTTGATAACTTTCCGTTACCATCCGGCTTTAGCAGTAGCGGCAGATGCGCAAACTCCGGCATAGTATCCTGCCAACCGAATGCACGATATAGCAACACATGTAGCGGTGCCGATGGTAGCCACTCCTCACCACGGATTACATGGGATATTTCCATCAAGTGGTCATCCACGATATTCGCCAAATGGTAGGTCGGAAGGTCATCTGCCGACTTATAAAGTACCTTGTCATCGAGAATATTGGAGTTGATAACCACCTCCCCGCGAATGAGGTCATGCACATGAATATCTTCGTTGGGTTCTACCTTGAAACGAACAACATACTGCTCTCCGTTCTGAATGCGTTTCTCAACCTCCTCTGCAGGCAGTGTCAACGAATTGCACATCTGCGTGCGAGTCTTCGCATCATATTGAAAGTTCTGTATCTCAGCGCGTTTCTGCTCAAGTTGTTGCGGCGTGTCAAAAGCAATATAGGCGTGTCCTGAATCCAAGAGTTGCTTGACATACTTGCGATATATGTCCCTTCTCTCCGATTGCCGATAGGGTCCGTTCGGTCCGCCTACACTCACACCCTCGTCTATTCCTATCCCCAACCAATGCAGCGACTCGATTATATATTCCTCTGCACCGGGAACAAAACGGGCAGAATCGGTGTCTTCTATACGAAGCAACATATCACCACCGTGTTGGCGGGCAAACAGATAATTGTAAAGGGCTGTACGCACACCCCCTATATGCAACGCTCCTGTTGGACTCGGAGCAAAACGCACACGAACTTTTCTTTCCATTACACGAACTTGTTATTTTTCAGGCTGCAAAGATACATCATTTTTTTGGCTATTTGTGCCTACTTTGCCTGTTTTTTGTCTGCTCGTAGCATTTTATCCGATGAAAAGGTGATTTCCTCGAGAATACAACTACCTGTTACTCACTAATTATCTATAGAAAACCACCATAGAACAGTTAAAAGATTATGTATAAAACAAACTTGCTTTTTCGATACCCAAACGACAAACCGACCCTCTGTAAAGCCCCGTCAATACTAACTGTTTCGAAGGTTTTATATAAGATGAATATAGGACGAATATAGGATGAATATAAGATGAATATACAATGAGCATAGAAAATACCCCGCAAAATTGTCGCTCAAAAACTTGGTGTATATTTGCATTTTTTTTGTATCTTTGCACCAAGTTCTGTAAACTACGAAAACTATAAGCGAAGCGAATTAACGCAAACCATTCGGAGAATATGTCCACAGCCATCGAATTCAATCATATCAGTAAGCAATATCGCTTGGGATTGGTATCCACACGCACACTGAGCCACGACCTCGATCGTTGGTTCCAGACCACTATCCTACGCCGTGAAGACCCCTACCTGAAGATAGGGGAGGTGAATGACCGTGCCTCGAAGGGTAATTCCGAGTATGTATGGGCATTGCGGGATATTGATTTTAAGGTGGAGCAAGGCGATGTGGTCGGCATTATCGGCAAGAACGGAGCCGGCAAATCCACACTGCTTAAGTTGCTCAGTAAAGTGACAGCACCTACCACAGGTACGATTCGTGCAAAGGGGCGTATCGCATCGCTGCTGGAGGTAGGTACGGGCTTCCACCAAGAGATGACGGGGCGTGAGAACATCTATATGAACGGTGCCATACTCGGTATGACCAAGCAGGAGATTACCCGCAAACTCGATGAGATAGTGGACTTCTCGGGTTGCGAACGCTATATAGATACACCGGTGAAACGATATTCGAGCGGTATGATGGTGCGGCTCGGATTTGCCGTAGCCGCACATCTTGACCCCGAGATATTGGTAGTGGACGAAGTATTGGCCGTAGGAGACGCAGAATTCCAAAAGAAAGCCATAGGCAAGATGAATGACATCTCCCACGGCGAAGGCAGAACGGTACTCTTCGTGAGCCACAATATGACGAGTATCAAGAGTCTTTGCAAGCACGGTGTTATTCTCCAAAACGGTCAACTGATAGACCAAGGCGACATAGACCCTATTGTAACCCACTACCTGCGTGGCGACAGTGCTATCGATAACCATAAGGTATGGAATGAACCGCATTACAAAGGAAAAGGCTTTGAGTTGCTGGAGATAGGTGTCCGTCCCAAGGGCGGTGATTATACCGACATTATGCGTGTGACGGATGAGTTGGAGATAGTGATGCGCTATCGGTTGACACAAACTCTAAATAACTTCTGGATAACACTTCACCTGAAAAACGAGCAGGGCGAGCGTATCTTCTCCACAACAGGAGCAAACCGTTGCTACGATAAATACCATGAAGCAGGAGAGTACGAGCAGATATGCACTATTCCTGCCGATTTCCTCAATTGGGGTACATTCTCTATTGATTTTATGGCTTTTGACCAACCAAACAATATCCTTTGTTTGGTCTCCGAACAAGATATTATTTCTTTTACATTGAATAGTCGTCCCATAGCCGTAGGAGGGTGGATGGGGAAAGAACCTGGAGACATTACTCCACTATTCGATTATACAGAGAAGAAAATCAACTAATTATGGAATCCAATCAAATCACAGTTACCTCTCCTTTGCTGCCACCATTGGACGAGTTTGTGTCGTATCTTCAGCAGATTTGGGACAGCAAGTGGATTACCAATAACGGCTCTTTTCATCGTCAATTGGAGCAAGCGCTGACGGACTATCTCGGCGTGGAGTATCTCTCGCTCTTTACCAACGGAACGCTGCCGCTCATCACGGCGCTGCAGGCGTTGCGTATCACGGGCGAGGTCATTACGACGCCGTACTCGTTTGTCGCTACCACGCATGCGCTTTGGTGGAACGGTATCAAGCCGGTTTTTGTGGATGTAGACCCACTGACGGGCAATCTTGACCCCGATAAGATTGAGGCGGCCATCACGCCCCATACTACGGCTATCATGCCCGTGCATGTCTATGGGCAGCCCTGCGACACGGAGCGAATCAAGCAGATAGCCGACACCTACGGGCTGAAGGTTATCTACGATGCCGCCCACGCTTTTGGCGTGCGGGTGCACGGCGAGAGCATACTGCGTGCGGGTGATATGAGTACGCTGTCGTTCCATGCCACTAAGGTCTACAACACCATCGAGGGTGGGGCGATGATTATGCCGAATGCCGAAACCAAGCGCCGTATCGACGACCTGAAGAACTTCGGCTTTCACGATGAGGTGACGGTTGTGGCGCCGGGTATTAACTCGAAGATGGACGAGATGCGTGCGGCATACGGTTTGCTCAATCTGCGCTATGTGGATGCGGCCATTGCGGCTCGCAAAGAGGTGGCGTGCCGGTATGTACGGGCGTTGCAGGGTGTGCCGGGTATCACGCTGTTCGAGTGCGAGAAACAGTTGCTGCTGCCGGAGCAGGACTACGAATGGAATTGTTCCTATTTCCCTATTTTGGTGGACGCCGAGCAGTATGGTATGTCGCGCGACGACTTGTATGCCAAGATGCGTGCGCAAAATGTCTTGGGGCGCCGCTATTTCTATCCGCTTATCAGTGAGTTCTCCACCTATCGTGGTTTGCCTTCGGCGGCGAAGGAGAACCTGCCGAATGCCCATCGTCTTGCCTCGCAGGTCATCTGCCTGCCGATGCACCACGGGCTTACGGAGGAGGATGTGCAGAGGGTAATCCGTTGCATTAAAAAATAACGAATCGATTCTCGCCATTATGTCTTCTTTCTATACAGAGCAAGAACTTGCCGGGTTAGGTCTGGCGGCGTATGGTCGGGATGTCCGTATCAGCCGCTATGCACGGCTCTATTCGCCCGAGCATATCCGTATTGGCGACAATGTGCGGATAGATGATTTCTGTATTCTGTCGGGGCATATCACGCTGGGTTCGCATATCCATATCGCTGCCTATTGTGCGCTATATGGGGCAATGGGTATTGTGTTGGAGGACTATACGGGTCTGTCGGCTCGCACTACGCTCTATAGTGCTATCGACGATTTTGGCGGTGATTATCTCATTGGCCCTGTCCATGACTCTGCACTGACGCATGTTACGGGGGGCGAGGTGCGTCTGTGCCGTTATGCGCAGGTGGGGGCGGGTAGTGTAGTGTTCCCCGCAGTTACGATGGCAGAAGGCAGTGTTCTCGGTGCCATGTCGCTTTGCAAAACCTCCACCGTGGCGTGGACAATCTATGCCGGTATTCCCTGCCGCGCCATAAAGCCGAGAAATAAAGGTGTATTGAATCTATTCTCTACCTCCGACAATTAATCCATGATTACCTATGTCCACTCCATTAGTTTCTGTCTTTTGTGATGTTTATAATCACGAACCGTATTTGCGTGAATGCCTTGATGGCTTTGTGATGCAAAAGACCAATTTTCCAATAGAGGTTATCATTAACGATGATGCTTCTACTGACCACTCCGCAGATATTATTCGTGAGTACGCAGAGAAGTATCCCGACTTGTTTATACCTATCTATCAAAAGGAAAATCAGTTCTCGAAGCGTGAACATAGTATGTGGTCCATTATTCAAGCCCCGCGTGCAAGGGGTAAGTATGTGGCATTTTGCGAGGGGGATGACTATTGGACTGACCCGCTAAAACTACAACGGCAGGTTGACTTCTTGGAGGCTAATCCTGAGTATAGTCTCTGCTTTCATCGTATCAATCTTTCAATCTGTCAACGGGGGGGGGGTACAACTGCCTGATGATGAGAGAGATATACAGGGGCGTACGACAATAGAGGACTTGGTAACAATGGGTAATTATATCCATACTCCATCGGTTGTGATACGCAATATCCAAACTATATGGGACAAACTATATCAGATGGGTCGTGTGTTGCCTGTGGATTACCCTCTCTGGGTGCTTACTGCGGAACACGGAGACATCTACAAGTTGCCTGAGACGATGGCGGTATATCGTGTGGGTAGCGGTATATGGTCCACAAATCCGAATTATATGAAACTAAAAGCAAGTGAGTTGTCGATGTGTAGTCGCTTATCGATGGTGGTTAGTGACCCACATATTCGGCAGTTGCTTGAGTCCGGGGTGGATTATCACACTCGTATTATTTGTTCTCACTACGATAAAGAGGTGGAACGGCGCAATCAACTTCTTGCTTCATCAAAGTATCGTTTAGGTGCGTTCTTGCTCTATCCTGTAGATTTCTACCATCGTGTAATCCGTAAACTTAAACGGATGTGTAAGTAATCAATAGACGAGTATTTAGAGCCGAAGGCATTGCTAATTTTGCAACCTGACGAGGCTTCCATTAAAATGAGCCTGCCGGACAAACGGGTGTTGTCGGGCAGGCTCTTGGGTCGGCATTGTGCCGTCCTGCTACTTGGGGTGGGGTGCGCCTATCGATATAGAAGGAGCAACTATTATAGGGTGCCTATCGGTATCGGGTGTTCCTACTCCGGGTAGCGGGGAGCGTGGTCAGGATGGACTATCGCCTACACTTGGTAGGCGTCCCATTCCTGATTGAAGATGTACTGATAGAGTGTTCGGTACTCGGTCTGTGCCTTAAAGGCGGCTGCGTCTTGCGTCATCTTCGACGGGTCCTGCATTCGTTGGCGAGTGGAGGCTACCACGGCTGTGAATCGCTGTCGTATTTCCAACTCGTTCGCCGAATACGGGTGGTTCGTCGTATCACGCGTTCCCGTAGTCGTACATCCTTTGGGATACTTGCTCGACTTTCTGTAAACAGAAGTGAAGCCATACTTTTTTCCATATACCTTGCCGGAAGCATAATCTATCGGCGGCAAGTAGTAAATTTTCCCGCTCATAAGCGTAAATTTTAATCGTTATTTTACTATTTAATTAATTGATTTTCTTATTCTGTCGTCTCTATATAGACGGCCATGTAATTTGAATGGATACTTTGTGATTAGTATCACGGAGGGGCTACCTAAGGAGGGGCTCTGCTATGCATATCTTTCATCGCTGCATGTTACTTGTTAATTGTTACTTGTTACCTCACCGGCTTTCAGTTTGGCATACTCCTGCGCAAACATATAGCCTCGCAGGGTGCTGTACTTGGAACGCTTCTGTGCTTTCCACTTCTGCTCGTAGGCTTGAACCTGTTCGGCGGTGAGCGTCTTGAGTGCTTCAACGGTTTGTTTGTACCGCTGTTGCAGCAAGAGTTCGTTCTCCGAGTAAGGGTTCTTGCTCAAGTCGCGTGGATTACATATCTTGCCGGAGTAACCGGTTTTGCCACGAGTGGCAAGGTAGAAGTCGGAGTGTTCGCATACTTTTCCGCTCCAACTTTTTACTAAATCAATGGGTTTATAGTGGGACATAATTTGTAATTTGTAATTTGTAATTTGTAATGTTTAATTTGTAATGTTTAATTTGTAATGTTTAATTTGTAATTCCTAATTCCTAATTGCTTCGGTGGGGGCTCTTATTGGGTTGTTCTTACCGGCGGTCATAGGGTTTTGCCCTGCGTATCGCTCGGCAAACTCTTTGTGCCACGCTATTTGTTTCTCGGACTTGCGGCGTGGGCAATGCTGCATAAAAACTTTTCCGTATTTGTTCTTACGGCAATAATAATCGGATTGGTTTCCTAACTTCCCTATGCAGAAGTCAATCGGGTGTAAAAAAAGTACTTCCATATCTTTATATATATTAGGGGTTCAACTTTTATATTAGGGGTTCAATTTTCGGTTTTGTCTTCTCAATTTCCGGTTTTGTCTTTTCCATCCGGCACAAAAAACAAAAGCACTCGGATTGATTTTTCGAGTGCAAAGGTACCGCGAAATGCTTCGCGATAAAATAGATGTATTGTTTAGGTAAACAAAATAAAAAAGTAGAGGTTGCTCATTATCAGGCATTTAGTGCGCCTTCAAGATGAGCAACCTCTACTTTATTGTATTCCCCCCTCCGGGGGAACCTCTACTTTTCGTTCTTCTTTTCTTTCCGAATTCCTTTCAATTCGTCTAATGCTTCGTTCAACAGTCTCTTCAAGTCATCGATACCACCGCTATGTTTATCGTACCGACTGAGCATCTGGGGGATACTTTTGGTATTGTAGTGGAAACCGTATTTCAGGATATGTCCTACCACTTGGTCTCTGTTGTTGCTCATTCCCACCCCTCGAAAAAAGTGAGCATAGAACATAGCCGATAGGAGGGCGACAATCTTTACTTTGCAGGTACTGTCTATTTCTATATACCCTTTGTCGGGTTGCGCAAAGGTGTCCAACAGCCTTTGCAGGTCTTCGATCTGTTCGTCTTTCTGCTTGAGTTCTTCTTGCAGTCGGGCAAGTTCGGGGGTGTCTGTGCGGGGCTTATTCTCCGAAGGCTGTGCCGTTGGGGCTTTTCCGTTTGCTATTTCTTCGGAGATACGCTGCGGCGATTGCATATATCCGTCGATATAGTCTATCAAATGGGGTTCTGTCGTTTCGCAACAGTCTTCGTCAGACATAATTTTCACACTGCGTAGGTAGATTGGCGACTTTACGGTAAGTATGTGGTCTATATCCGTAATTACAGATTGCACATATTCTTTCGAGTATTTAGGGAATATCTTTGGGATGTTGCAGGTCAGGCTTTCTTCCAAATGGTATTGGTCCATATCGTCGTTGTACGGTTCTATCATCTGCAGCAGTTGGTACAGGGTTCGTATCGCCAATAATTTTTCTACATTACACGGATGGGGCTCTCCTCTGAAGTTCTCCCAATGGCGGGCTATCTCGAAGGGAATACATTGCAACTCATTATGGAGCAGACAATCGGAATAGTCGTGGTATTGCTTCAAGAAATCCAAGAATTGGAACGACAGGCAGAACAGGTCTTCGTGGGTCAGAAGTCCATTGGGTTTGCAATAGGTAAGGCAGGGTAGTTTGAGCCACTGAAAAACGATGTTGGATTCGTAGTTCTCTCGGATGGCTTGTCTCTCGACGAGGGTAGCCGCTTTGCTCGGACTGATAAAATACTTCATATAACGATATTTTTAGAAAACCCTACAAAGTTACAAAAAGATGCGCAAATGGCAAAATATACGGGGCAAAAAAGCGATAAAAAGGCGATAAAAAAGCATACAAAACCCATATAAAAGTCATAAGTGGTAAGGTAGTGGTAAGGTAGTGCTATGGATGTGGTATGGATATAAG
>CAVEFV010000048.1:0-16169 GCA_963615025.1 Firmicutes bacterium CAG:95
TATTGTTCTGTCTGCGAAGAGGAGTTGAGAGCCATAGCACGCTATGGCTCTACAGTTATTATCAATTAAGAATTAACAATTAACAATTAATAAACCGAGAGGGTTATTTTGTAGATTGTTGGTTGGTGGTTTGTAGGTTCTTCCTATATTCGTCCTATATTCATCCCATATTCATCCTATATTAAACATTCGAAATACATAGGAATAATGGGGCTTGGCGGAGGGGAAGTGTAAGAAATTCGGGAATTAGGAGTGAGGAATGAGGATTTAAGATTGGAGGGAAGATGTTTATACTATTTAGCAGTTTGAGTGGGGTGTTTCATGATTTGGTATGGAAAAATGTTGCTTTTGAGAGTGTGCGGGTGTGCTGATTTGTGGCGGAGTGAAAGAAAATAGTTATTATTTCTTGCTTTGTATGCAAAGAAGTTGTATCTTTGCAGCGCATTTGCCGAAAGCGGGTGTAATGCGGCAATAGCTCAGTTGGTAGAGCACTAGCTTCCCAAGCTGGGGGTCGCGAGTTCGAGCCTCGTTTGCCGCTCAAAGGTACCTTTTGCAGCGTGTACACCAAAGTACATGGGTGGAAGGTACTTTTTTTATCGGAATAAATATCGTACCTTTGCAGACTACAATGGGACTACTTACGGAGATTGAAAACAGCAGGTTGGTAGTTTCGACAGATTTATGGAGTACAAGTATTTATCGCATATAGATTACCCTCGTGATTTGAAGCGTTTGCGCATTGATGAACTACCAGAGGTATGCGCTGAATTGAGGGATTTTATTATTGAGGAGTTAAGTCGTCATCCCGGTCATCTTGCGTCGTCGCTTGGTACGGTGGAGTTGACGGTTGCGTTGCACTATGTGTTTGACACGCCCGATGACAGGATCATCTGGGATGTGGGGCATCAGGCATACAGCCACAAGATATTGACTGGCCGTCGTGAGCGTTTCCACACGAACCGTCAGTACAAGGGTTTGGCACCTTTTCCGACTCCTGCGGAGAGTGAGTATGATGCCTTTATAGCAGGTCATGCGAGTAACTCCATTTCGGCAGCGTTGGGTGAGCAGATCGCCAATCAGATGCAAGGGAACAAAAGGCAGGTGGTGGCTGTAATCGGGGATGGTGCCATGACGGGCGGATTAGCATTTGAGGGGCTAAACAACACCTCTATGGACAAGAACAATCTGCTTATTATCTTGAACGACAACAATATGGCGATAGACCCGTTGAAGGGTGGCTTTACACAATACTTGGTAGATATTACCACTTCGGAGGGTTACAATCGTTTTCGTTATCGTCTTTATCTTATACTGAAGTGGTTACACTTGATAGATGACAAGAAAAAGCAGCGTGTACAACGGTTCAACAACAGTTTGAAGGCGATGCTAACCCGTCAGCAGAAGAATATATTCACGGGGCTTAATCTCCGTTATTTTGGTCCTGCGGACGGGCATAATGTGATTGATTTAGTTCGTATCCTAAGTGAGATAAAGGACTATAAAGGTCCTCGTGTGCTGCATATTATTACGAAGAAGGGAAAGGGCTATGAGCCTGCAGAGAACAGTCAGACCTTGTGGCATGCGCCAGGAGAGTTCTGCGTGAAGACAGGGGTCAGGGTATGTGATGAGGAGAACAAGCATCAGCCCTTGCTATGGCAGGAGGTGTTCGGTCAGACCTTGCTTGAATTGGCAAGAAAGGACGAGCATATTGTGGGTATTACGCCTGCGATGCCGAGCGGTTGCAGCATGAATATTATGCAGGAGGAAATACCAGAGCGGGTGTTTGATGTGGGTATCGCAGAAGGACACGCCGTGACATTTTCGGCAGGTTTAGCCAAAGAGGGGATGTTGCCTTATTGCAATATCTATTCTTCTTTCATGCAGCGTGCGTACGACAATATCATACACGATGTGGCATTGCAAAATCTGCATGTGGTGTTGTGTATTGACCGTGCGGGTATTGTAGGTGCTGACGGTGCGACCCATCACGGGTTGTTCGACATGGCGTATTTGCGTCCTATACCGAATATCATTATCGGCGCACCGATGTCGGGGCGAGACCTGCGTGATATGCTTTATACGGCACAGTTTGTTCAGGCTCCTATTGCGATACGGTATCCCCGCGGTCCTATACTAGACACAGAGGACCCACTCAAGCAGGAGCCTCAGCGGATGGAGATAGGAAAGGCGCAGTTACTGAAAGAGTGCGAGGAGTCGACCACTGCCGTTCTTTCGATTGGTGCGATTGGTAACACGGTTCGAAAGGTTCTGGTTGACAAAGCCATTACGCACTACGATATGCGCTGGCTCAAACCGATGGACACGGAAGTGTTAGACAAAGTGGGAATACATTGCAATCTTGTTTTTACGGCGGAGGACGGTATCGTTGCCGGAGGATTAGGGAGCGCGGTAGCGGAGTACTTTGCGGAAAAAGGCTACAAGGTTCGTGTCGTGAAGATAGGAGTACATGACCAGTTTGTGGAGCATGGTAGCATGGCAGCGTTGCATCATGCATTGGGACTTGACGAGGAAGGCATCCGCCATACGATAGAAACAACACAACCATAATACTTATGCGCATAATTATAGCAGGAGCGGGGGAAGTAGGAACGCACTTGGCAAAGTTGCTTACCCGCGAGAATATGGAAATCTGCCTTATGGACGAGAATGCCGATAACTTGGGCAATTTAGAGTCCAACTACGATATGCAGACGAAGGTAGGTTCGCCTACATCTCTTCATGACTTGATGGATATAGGTGTCAAGGGGGTAGATTTGTTTATTGCCGTTACGCCCCATGAGAGCGTGAACATGACGGCGTGTTTGATTGCCAACAGCATGGGCGCACAGAAGACATTGGCCCGTATAGATAATTACGAGTACCTTCTTCCTGAGAACAGAGCGTTTTTTGAGAAGTTAGGTCTTAATCATCTGATATATCCGGAGGTGTTGGCTGCAAAGGAGATATGTGAAGCCTTACAGACCAGTTGGATGCGTTACCATCTTGTGTTGGGGGATGGGACATTGCACCTATGTGTGATACGCGTACGAGAGAATGCAGAGATAATCAACAAGAAGTTCATGGATGGTAGTTTTAACCATAGTCGCTACAGGGTGGTGGCTATCAAGCGGGAGCAGGAGACTATCATACCGAGAGGGAATGATGAGATATTAGCAGGAGATTTGGTTTATTTTGTCTGTACAAAGGAGAACCTTGATTTTGTGCGTGAGCAAGCAGGGAAAGAGAAGCGTGACATCCATAATGTGCTATTCATCGGGGGAAGCCGCATTGCGCAAAAAGCAGCGCAGTCGTTGCCTGATAACTTGAACATCAAGATATTAGAGTCAAATAGAGATACTTGTTACCAACTCTCGAACAAATTGGGGAATGCGCTTATTATAAACGCAGACGGCAGTAATATGGAGGTATTGAAAGAGGAGGGGATACGGGATGTGGATGCCTTTGTGGCGGTGACGGAAAGCAGTGAGACCAATCTTTTCGCCTGTTTGGCAGCCAAGCGGTTGGGTGTGAGAAAGACCATAGCAGAGGTGGAGAATATAGATTATATCCCGATGGCAGAAGGATTGGATATAGGTACAGTGATAAACAAAAAGGCTATAGCCGCAGGTTATATCTACCAGATGCTTTTGGATGCCACAGTTCTAAACATACGGAACTTGACGAATGCCGATGCCCAAATCATAGAGTTAAAAGCGACGGAGGGATGCAAGATCACACGGCATAAGATCAAGCAGTTAGATCTTCCGAGAGATATAAATATCGGGGCTATCGTTCGTGACGGAGTGGCTGTATTGGTGAATGGTGATACACAGGTGGTGACAAATGACCAGGTGGTAGTGTTCTGCAAATCGGCAGCAATACGCCAGTTAGAGAAATTCTTTAAGTAACCTTGCATTTATGACGAGGACATTCAATACCCGATTGGTTGTTAAGACGATAGGCGCACTCCTGTTGATAGAGGCATCGTTTATGTTGTTGCCGACATTGGTGTGTCTTATCTACAAAGAAAAGGAGTTGAATACCTTCTGTTTCAGCACGGCTGTTACGATGTTGGCAGGTATTATCGGATTGGTTGTCGGGAGGAAGGCAGAGAAGCATGTAGGCGCACGAGAGGGATATCTGATTGTGGCGATCGTGTGGTTTATCTTCTCTCTTTTCGGGATGTTGCCATACTATCTGAGCGGTGCGATACCTAACTTTACCGATGCTTTCTTTGAGACGATGTCGGGCTTCACGACTACAGGGGCGACTGTGATTCCTAATGTAGAGGTAATGGGGCATGGAATACTCTTTTGGAGAAGCCTTACTCAGTGGTTGGGAGGTATGGGCATTATTGTATTATCCATTGCTATTCTTCCTATGTTCGGGATGGGTGGTATGCAACTCTATGCAGCGGAAATGACGGGATTGTCGTACGAGAAAGTGTCGCCCCGCATATCGGATACAGCTAAACTGATATGGACGCTCTATTTGTGCCTTACGCTGTGTGAGATACTGCTCTTATGGCTCTTTGGTATGGATTTCTTCGATTCGGTGTGTCACTCGTTGTCCACTATGGCGACAGGGGGATTCTCGACTAAGAACAACAGTTTAGCGTACTATGATAATGCGGCTATACATTATACGGTGAGCGTATTTATGTTGTTGGCCGGTGTTAATTTTGTCCTTCTTATCTACCTGTTGCGGGGTAAGCCGAAGCATCTTTTCCGAGACGAAGAAACACGCTGGTATGCAGGTTGTGCATTGGTGTGTGCATTGGTGGTGTTTGCCGGATTGTACATTGCCCGTCCGACATGGACATGGCAGGTGGCAGAACGCTCATTCAGAGACGGTTTATTCACAGTGGTTGCAGCCATGACCTCGACAGGGTATTCTATTTCCAACTATGTGTTGTGGCCATCGGTGTTGTGGGTATTGGTATTGTTTCTGATGCTTACCGGCGGTTGCGCAGGCAGCACATCGGGAGGAATCAAGTGGGTACGCCTTGTGATTATCATCAAGAACGGGTTGGCAGAGTTTAAGAGACGCATACATCCCAACGCTATTATCCCTGTGAAACTCAACGGGAAGCCGGTGGGAGAGCAATCGATAAACAACACTATGGCGTTTATGCTTTTCTACATGTTCATTATTGGTTTAGCCACACTTGTATTCTGCGCCTGTGGTTTGGGGTTCGACGAATCCATCGGTACGGCTATATCGGCTATGGGGAATGTGGGCATCAGCATTGGGCAATTCGGTCCTGCCGGTACTTATGCAGCATTTCCGTTGGTGGGAAAATGGGTGATGGTGCTTATTATGCTCATTGGTCGTCTTGAGATATTCACAGTATTACTGCTATTCTCCCCTACCCTCTGGAAAAAATGAAGCAACTCAAGCCTTGGCATATTAGTTTGTTTATCTTCTCTGTTATAGGCGTGTTGGCTTGCATTGCCGCTGCTTATCCTGAAGATGGTATAACGATAGGCGATACTACATTGCGCTTCCCCACATTGCAGTCGTATTGGCAATGGGATAATCAGACTGAGCAGCCGATAAGTGAGCCGGAACTATCGCCCGAAGAGTTGCTTGCCTTACGGGCTGCAGAGGCACACAAAGCCGAAGGAACAGGGTTTGTCCGTTATTTCCAAACGAACCCGTCGCGCATTCATTGGCCTTACGAGGACAGTTGTTCTATAGGGGACAGTACCTACTTTGACCATCTCTATACCACTCTAAGGAATGCCACAGACACAAGTGTGCATATTGTGCATTATGGCGACTCGCAGATAGAGGAAGACCGTATCACACAGATCTTGAGACGACAACTACAGGAACGATTTGGCGGAGGAGGAGCAGGACTTATACCTTTGTATCAGTCTATCGCAACTATTACGATAGGGCAACATACCAATATCGAACCTACCCGTTATTTAGTCTATGGGAATCAGGCTTATCGACGCAACAAAAGTAACAAGTACGGCCCTATGGGGCAAGTGGCAATTGTGGACACCACCATCACTTGTTCCGTCAAACCCCGTAGCAAACAGACGGGACTTTACTCTGCACACTATTTCAACCGACTCACGCTGCTATACTCCACCAATTCCTCAATGAATCTAACCGCTAAAGGACGAACAACAAGACTCACAGCATCGAAAGAGCCTATGCAATGCACCACCATTACTCTGCCTGACAGCACCACTTCCATCAACATCCGTCTATCGGGCGATGGTGAAGTGTACGGCATACTGCTCGAACAAGACAAAGGTGTGAGCGTCGATAACATCCCTATGCGTGGTTGTTCGGGTCTTATCTTTACAAACATTCAAGCAGCACAACTGAACAAATACTTTGGCACCACCAACACTAAACTCATCATTCTGCAGTACGGAGGCAATACTATCCCGCACCTGTCTTCAGAAGAGAATGTCAATAAGTATGTCGCCTCCCTTGTAGGGCAAATCCGTTACCTGCAGCAACAAGCACCCGATGCCGCCATTCTCTTTATCGGTCCGAGTGATATGACCACTCGGCGCAAAGGCGTACTGCAAACCTACCCCATGCTGCCTTATATGGAACAGACACTATGCCGCGAAGTAACCCAAGCAGGAGCAGCCTACTGGAGTATCTACAACAGTATGGGAGGTGAGAACTCCATGCAGCAATGGGTCAAGGCAGGACTTGCGGGAAACGACTATGTGCATTTCACACGCAAAGGGGCAGAGAATATAGGGAATATGCTATGCGATGCCTTGTTCAACGGATACAAGTTCTATCAATGGAGGAACAATATAGACGACTGACTGCATGAAGGACCTGCTCACACACATATTTGCGTTTGACGCCAACACTCCCTTGCTCTTTACGCAATTCTACTTTTGGGCTTTCTTCGCCATTGTCTATGCCTTCTTTGCTCTGTTCCATAGCAAACAACTGCTACGCAACAGTTTTCTCCTCTTCGTAAGTCTGTTCTTCTACTACAAGACCAGCGGCCTTTTTATTCTCATCCTGCTCTTTGTCACCTGTTCTGACTTTCTTATAGCCAAACGAATCTACTCCGCACAAACACGAGGCAAACATACTCTGTCCAAGGTATGGCTAATCTTGAGCATCCTTATCGACCTCTCACTCTTGTGCTACTTCAAGTATGCCTATTTCCTTACTAATATGCTCAACGACCTGTTCGCTACCCATCTGCAGGTATTCGACATCTTTGCATGGATCGGTAACGGATGCTGCGAACACGGACGCTTCGACATAGACAGGATAGTCCTGCCGGTAGGCATCTCCTTCTACCTGTTTCAGGTCATATCTTACACGATGGATGTCTATAAGCAGAAGGTAACACCCGTCAACAATATACTCGACTTCGGCTTCTATGTGTCTTTCTTTCCGCAACTTGTAGCCGGACCTATCGTACGGGCATCGGAGTTTGTCCCTCAACTTTACAAGCCCTTTCATCTTTCCAAACAGCAGTTTGGCATTGCCGTTTTCTGGATACTCAACGGACTTGTCAAAAAGATTGTCCTGTCCGACTATCTCGCTGTGCAATACATCGACCGTGTGTTCGACAATCCTCTCCTCTTCTCAGGCTTCGAGAACCTTTTCGCTCTCTTCGCCTACTCCCTGCAAGTCTATGCCGATTTCTCCGGCTATACGGATATTGCCATCGGACTTGCCATGCTCATGGGTTTTTACTTGCCCAAGAACTTCAACTCGCCATACAAAGCCACCAACCCTCAGGACTTCTGGCGTCGATGGCATATATCCCTCTCTCGCTGGTTGAAGAGTTATCTATACATCCCTCTTGGCGGTAACCGTAATGCTACACCGGCCACCTATATCTTGTTGATACTGTTTGCCATCATAGCAGTAGCCCTCACCGGTAACATCTACATCGGTCTTGCCATCCTCGCTGTTGCCATCGGAGTAGTCATTGCTCTACGCTTCCTGCCGCAAAGGCGCAAGAAAATATACGCCAACCTTAACTCGTTCATCACAATGCTTCTGGGGGGACTTTGGCATGGCGCCAGTTGGAATTTCATCATCTGGGGAGGACTAAACGGAATAGGGATGATAATCTATAAACTATGGAAAGACTGCTCTTGGCATCTGCGGATGGCAATCATGCTGCTGCTTTCCGTTGCCATCGTCACGACCCGCCACTTCTATCCCACCCCCTTTCTGAATCTATGCACCGTATGGCTCCTCTGCCTTGCTTTTGCCTCCGCCATCCGGTATATCTACTTCCTGCTCCACCACCGCAAAGCACAACCCGACAGCCGGCCTGTACAATACATCGCTACCATCTGGGCTATACTGCAAACCTTCACTTTTATCACCTTCACACGACTGTTTTTCCGTGCAGGTAGCAATTTAGACCCCGCTACAGCCAACCATGAAGCCTGGCTCACGGCAACGCAAATGATAACACAAATCGGCTCCCCATGGAATTGGAACATCATTCCACAGGTCATCACACAATATGCAGGGGTAATGATTCTCTTCGTCGTGGGAATGCTCATCCACTGGATGCCGGGCAAGTTCAAACAATGGTATCGGCTACGCTTTGCCGCCCTACCCATCCCCGTCATCGGAGGTATCGCCGTCGTAGTGGTCTTCGTCGTCTATCAGTTCGTTACCGCCGACCTGCAAACCTTCATCTATTTCCAGTTCTAAAGCCGTCCTTTGCGCACCGCATGAAAACGCCTGTGCCACGCATTGAAACGACCCACACTCTCCTTCCCGAACTTCTCCAAACTCCTACGGACCTGCGGCAAAGTCTTGGTCCTGTCTGTATGGCTCTTGCTGAAAAACTTATCGGCATAACATATAATCTGCTCTTCTATTGTATGCGGACAAAAGTCCCGAATCGGCAGAGGCAAATGCTCACGGGTAATCTGTTCCATCGTGATACCCGTACCCGTATGACGCTCCGCCACCTCCGCATGACGGGGCAACCCTTCCTTGCGCAATAGTTCTGCGCCCAAGTATCCATGGCGGATATAATCGTTTTCGCCATAGCAATATATGCTTGGCGCATCACAAAGATAGATACCAATATCGTGCAACATCGCAGCCTCATAAAGAAAAGCCTCGTCGGCGCACAGTTCAGGATGATTATGTGCCACCTCCAACGCTTTCTGTGCCACACAACGACTATGCCGCAACAATATCTCTTCCAACGGCGGATTAGAAGAGTAGTAACGATGTATCAAGGCTTCGCAATCCATCGGACATACTTATTGATGCAAACCATTTAGCAGTGCCTGTGCGCTCATACGCTTCTTATCAGGCAACTGCAACTCCACTAACTCCACAAAACCATCCGCCACCGATACCCGTATCGACCGCTTATCTTCTATCTGCACTGTCCCGCAAGGCAAACGATGTTCCGCCTGCATCGGACGGACGGCATACACCTTGACCACCTTCTCTTCGCCGCCAATCGTCAGTCGGCACCATGCCGTAGGGTATGGACTCAACCCACGGACAAAATTGTGTACCTCTTGAGCCGTACGACGAAAGTCTATCTCACAGGTCTCACGGAAGATTTTAGGGGCGGGGCGTAGGGCTTCGGCAGGCAACGAAGGTTGCGGCACACGATGTACCGTACCGCTCACAATCTGTTCCATCGTCTCCAATACAGCCTCTGTTCCCAAACGCATCAGACGCTCATACAGACTTCCCACATTCTCCTCATCGCCTATAGGCAACGAACGCTGCAGAATCATATCACCTGTATCTATATCGTGTTTCAGGAAGAATGTCGTTACACCTGTCTCCCGTTCGCCGTTGATAATAGCCCAATTGATAGGGGCAGCACCTCGGTATTGGGGGAGCAACGACGCATGCAGGTTAAAGGTTCCCAAACGGGGCATAGCCCACACCACCTCCGGTAGCATACGGAACGCCACCACTATCTGCAAGTCGGCACGATAACTGCGTAAAGCCTCCACAAACGCTTCATCTTTCAACCGCTCAGGCTGCAACAACGGCAACCCTACGGACAACGCATACTCCTTCACCGGAGAGTATTGCAACCGATGACCTCTGCCCGACGGCTTGTCGGGCATCGTAATAACAGCCACCACCTTGTAGCCATGCTCCACCAACGCTTGCAACGGAGCCACAGCGAACTCCGGGGTTCCCATATAGACGATTCGTAATTCCTTCTTTTCCATTACTCTTATTCAAAAATTAAGCAGACACCTGCCTGATTGTAGTTTCTTATGTTGCGGAACTGTCCCCATGGACATATTCCATGATACAAACGAACACCCAAAGCAACACGGGAGAAATAGCCGTCGTAATGAGGCATATTAAACCGAGTGCCGATAAAAACATTGTAAGTGAAAGCCCTGCGCTCGCTATACTCCACACTCACCAACTCTCCCTCGCTGCTCACCGCATAATCGGGATAACCTAACGCCGCGCGGTTGCGAACCTCTATCGAACCTACCCCTTGGAAACCATGACGGGAGGTCGGTGATTGGTATTGGTATTGTAAATACAACTCCCAAGGAGAGACCCTTGCATGCGCCACACTCGCATCGCCATCGGTCGTATCAATAAAGTACCAACCACGCTTGGGCTGCCACAACAGCAACAAGCCTGCACGGAAACAATGGTTCTGTGCATAGCGGTCTTCCGCTTCATTCAGCGTAAAGACCAACTCCGTGTAGTTGTACGACACATTCACTCGCCGCAACGGAAAACCTATGTCCGCATGCTGTAACGCCAACTCATCGCCTATATGCGTCGATTCATGCTTGAACGGATCCCATGCTATAGAGTAGTTGCGGACAAAGCCACGATTGAGCCTGTGCATAAAACAAACAATGGGACCGCCTATACGGTAATCCGTATCAATCACTGGAGCAGTCGTAGGCTCCGACAAATCCAACCACAATGAAGCCGACAAGGGCAAACTGACCGACAACGCAAAAGCATCATTGCGGATATTACCCCGCCAGATAGGCAATTTCATACCAAAAACCGACGCCGTCGTAAAACGGTAGGCACTGCCCGTATGACCCCAGTCATAAGAGTAATGATTGCTGTTCCACTGTATGTCAAGACGAACGAAGTCCGGATGGACATCCGCCAACAAAGAATGACCATAAGCAGCATAACGGAACAGACCGTCACGGAAAGAAGTGCCTTGGGCAAACACACCCAATGCCAACCCTACACCTACTATCAAGCCTGCCGCTCGCTTCATCCTACTCTATCCCCCAAAACAACTTCTGTCTAAGAGAGTTAAAGAAAGAATGCTCCTCTGTATGAACCAACTTGACCGTCTGCGAGGCCTTCTCTATGTGCAGCGTAACCTCCTCCTTCATCGTACGACTCCTGCCGTCAACCGAGAGCAGGTAACTGTGTGAACGGCTCCTCACTTTCAAATCGATCTTCCAGTCATCGGGGATTACAAGCGGACGGACATTCAAACTGTGTGTCGCAATAGGGGAAATAATCACCGCTTTCGTCTGCGGTGCCATCAGAGGACCGCCAACCGACAGGTTGTATGCGGTCGAACCCGTAGGAGTGGCTATCAACAAACCATCGGCCTTGTAGGTATGAAGAGGTTGCTCATTAACCCAAACCTCTACGGCTATCATCGAACTCAACTCCTGCTTCATCAACGCTACCTCGTTCAGTGCCAGTATCTCCTCGTCCTCTGTCGTGTGCGATGGTTGCACATGCAGCAGCGAACGCTGTTCTATCGTATAGGCATTGTTTATCAACTGCTCGCAGACCGAATTGTTATCCGATGTCTGTACCTCCGTCAAGAAACCAAGATGACCACAATTGATGCCCAAGATAGGAATGTTCTTGTCAATCACTTGCGACACCGAATACAGAAAAGTACCATCCCCGCCCACCGACAGAGCAAAATCGATGGTGTTCTCCACATCATGCGTATAAGGGGCATACTTGTCACGAAGATTCATCTCATTGCGCAACTCCTGCGACAACAGCACCTGCACATGGTGTGCATCCATAAAAGCAAGAATATGAGCCACCTCGTTCAAGGTGTTCTTTTTGCTTGAGTTACCAAAAACGGCTATAGTCATAACGACAACGATGTTTGTTTCGGCAAAGATAAGAATTCTTTCCCATACACGCAAATACCCCATACACCACAACTACCCTCCCAATACCCAACAACCATTAACTTTCAACACTCCACTTTAATTTCTGATTCCTCATTCCTAATTCCCGATTCGAATACTCCTTCCTTCCGCTGTGCCCTGTATTTGCTACCACTTCCAAAGGATGAATATAGGAGGAATATAGGAGGAATATAGGACGAATATAGGAAGAGTATAGGAAGAACCTATAAACCACCAATCAACAATCTACAAAATAGCCCTCTCGGTTTATTAATTGTTAATTGTTAATTCTTAATTGATAATAACTGTAGAGCCATAGCGTGCTATGGCTCTCAACTCCACTTTGCAGAATAAACAACATATTCCCCTCCCACCTATATATTCCCCACTAACTCGAAACCCTCAACGGCGCAACCTTCATCGTAACAAAAAGAAACTGTCTAACAATACAAAATTGTTAGACAGCCTCTCTGCAGCAAACCACGAACTCCAATCTATCATGGCAGCGATACAATATATTCGTGGTTTACATTATCCTTTCAACGAACCTCTTTACCCAACACATCAAACAAACGACCATCTCGTTCGATATACACTTTTCCGTCACGCAATACCTTAACAGCCTTGCTGCCTTTCTCTGTCGATACACCAATCGAGGTCTCAGGACCCGACTTTATCTCTGTAAAAGAGATATTATCAAACAGACACGAGTTAATCTTTGTGGCATCATCATCGTACAGTACCACATGCGCACCCGATGGAATACCGGCAAGCGAAATCTCATACTTGTCATATTGAGCCTGCGAGAATACCGTATCCTTGAAGTGTACCACCTTCTCCGTAAAACTACTCTTCAAATTAGCCGTGTCGGCTATATCTGCCAAATAACCTATACGCAGATTGGCATAATAAACTCTACTACTACTTACAGGGGTTTCTCCTTTACCATAGAAATTAAGAACAAGGTTATCGTTCTCTTTGTCCTTGATAACAGGTAAAATAATATATACAGGAACACGAGCCGAAGAGGCTATACCATAAATTCGCATACAGAGACGACCATCGTAACCATAAGAATTATCCTTGTCTAACTTACTGGGGTAGATAAAAGGAGTGTATGCCGCACTCGCCTTACCGCTACCTGCATTACCCACAAACCAACTCACAGGGCATACAAAGTTATCCTGACCTGTAAGTACGGCTTTACTGTTTTCATAGTCATCAAAATTCCACACCGCATCTTCCAACTCAATGACATAAGGATCAGTTTGTGCTATCACTGCAGCACAAGAAATGGTTACCAATGCAACCAAAAAGAAGAACTTTTTCATTTTGCTGTTATTAATTGTTGTACATATATAAAATTTGCATCCCTCGCCGTCGTGGAGAGATGCATACAACAATCCTGTCATCTAAGGAATTCGATTGCGTCGGCTCCAATCCACGGAAGCACCATTTCGCTCGAACTAAGGCAGGTCTTCTGACTTATCCCTGTTAACGCGCCTTCCCAACTATGTAGTCAGTGGCTTCATGCGTAACATATCGTGGGACTTACAGCAGCGGGTCTGTACAGGATTTACACCTGTTTCCCTTTTCAATCAAGGCGTTACTCTTGATACCATAAGTTCGTATGTCTTGCTAATTGCGCTGCAAAGGTACAACTTCTTTACAATACCAACAAAATAATTCTACTCAATACATATTTTTCGGGAGGACAGACCCAATCTGTCCCCCCGAAAAACAATCAAAACACGCAGTTGCTACAACTGCCCATTCATCAAAACGCATTCATCTGACCATCCACCTGCTCATGGATAAGGTCAGCAAAAGCCTGAACCGACATCTGTCCTTTCTCCTCTGCACCTTGCTGACGCACACTCACAAGCCCCTGTTCAGCCTCCTTCTCGCCTACAATGAGCATATACGGAATACGCTTCAACTCATTATCACGAATCTTGCGACCTATCTTCTCGTTCCGATCATCAACTATCACACGAATATCCTGCTCATCAAGAATCTGCTTTACCCGATAGGCATACTCATTCGATTTCTCCGATACAGGCAACACAACTACCTGATCGGGCGTCAACCACAATGGGAACTTGCCCGCTGTATGCTCGATCAACACTGCCACAAAGCGTTCCATTGAACCGAACGGAGCACGGTGTATCATCACAGGACGATGCTTCTGATTATCCTCGCCCACATATTCTAAGCCGAAACGCTCTGGCAAGTTATAATCTACTTGTATCGTACCTAATTGCCAACGCCTACCTATAGCATCCTTTACCATAAAGTCCAACTTAGGTCCATAGAACGCCGCCTCACCATACTCTATCGATGCATTCATGTTCTTCTCACGACAAGCCTCGATAATAGCCTGCTCCGCCTTTTCCCAAACCTCGTCAGAACCTACATACTTCTCACGATTATTAGGGTCACGAAGAGAGATCTGCGCTTCATAGTTCTGGAAATCAAGCGCACGGAATATAATACCGATAATCTCCATCACTTTGATGAACTCATCTTTCACCTGGTCGGGACGACAGAAGATATGGGCATCGTCCTGTGTGAACGAACGCACACGCGTCAGACCATGCAACTCACCTGATTGCTCGTAGCGATAAACCGTACCGAACTCGGCTATACGCAAGGGCAAATCTTTATACGAACGAGGAGAGTTCTTGTATATCATACAATGGTGAGGACAATTCATCGGCTTGAGAAGATAAATCTCTCCTTCTTCGGGGGTCGTTATAGGTTGGAAGGAATCTTTACCGTAATGGTCCCAATGACCCGAAGTAACATATAGTTGCTTGTTACCGATATGCGGAGTAATCACTTGCTGATAGCCATAACGCTTCTGTATCTTCTTAAGGAAGTCCTCCAGACGCAGGCGCAAAGCAGTACCACGGGGTAACCAAATAGGCAAACCTTTGCCTACCATCTCCGAGAACATAAACAACTCTAATTCTTTGCCTATCCTGCGATGGTCGCGCTTCTTTGCTTCTTCCAACAACACAAGATACTCGTCCAACAATTTCTTCTTCGGAAAAGAGATACCATAGATACGGGTCATCATCGGGCGTTTTTCGTCGCCTCTCCAATAGGCAGCCGACAAAGACAGCACCTTCATGGCTTTGATAGGCTCAGTACTCGGCAAGTGCGGACCACGGCACAAGTCAGTGAAATTACCTTGTGTATATGTGGTGATATGCCCATCTTCGAGGTCCTCGATAAGTTCGCACTTATAATGCTGCCCCTTTGCTGCAAACTCCTTCAAAGCATCTGCTTTGGAGATACTCTTGCGGATAAGAGGTTCTTTCTTCTGTGCCAGTTCCTGCATCTTCTTTTCTATCAACTCCAAGTCTGACTCCTTGATAGAAGTACCCTCTGCGGGATAGACATCGTAGTAGAAACCATTCTCAATGGCAGGACCTATACCAAACTGAATACCGGGGAACAGTTCTTGCAACGCCTCAGCCATAAGGTGGGAAGAAGTATGCCAGAACGCATGTTTAGCCTCCTTATCATCCCATTTGTGCAAAACAAGAGTACAGTCCGATTCTATGGGCTGCGTCAAATCTTGTTGGTTGCCATTAATTGTAACTGCAAGCACTTCTTGTGCCAAACGAGGGCTGATTTGTTCAGCCACCTCAAGTCCGGTTATGCCCTTCGCATAATCACGGACACTTCCATCAGGAAAAGTGATTTTAATCATAATAAATAAACCTACAAATGTTTAGGCTATCGCGGCATACAATCGCCGCCATAACGCCGCGCAAAGGTAGTAAAAATGAATGATATATGCAATATTTATGGTAATGAATTCCGTCGTTTAGCGGGAAAGTGTTCCGTTGTTTGGCTGGAAAGTGTTCCGTCATTTGGCGGGAAAGTGTTCCGTAGTTTGGCGGGACAAATAGCCGAGAGTAATTAAGAAGTTGAGTGTTTAGAGTTGAGCGTTGAGAGCAGTTGTTTGGTTGATGAGTTTAGGAGTTTATGGGGTTTAACGGGAACATGTTGTTTATTCATTGAAGGGGAGTTGAGAGC
>CAVEFV010000049.1:0-16060 GCA_963615025.1 Firmicutes bacterium CAG:95
GCTTCGTTTCTTTTGTTCATGCAAAAGAAATGAAGAACATCGTGCTATGCCTCTCCCCACACCATCGATGTTTGCCCACCAAATGTAACTTCGCTTATGCCCGCTGTAGAGCCATAGCGTGCTATGGCTCTCATATCATCTACGCCTGTTAATTGTTAATTCTTACTTGTCAAACAACCTCACTTTAATAGGCATAGTTTCCATCTCGAAACCAATGGGTAGAAGGGGAATGCACATAGGACAAATATAAGGAGAATATACGCCAAATATAGGGCGAATCTCGCACGGATATCCATACCACATCCATACCACTACCTTTGCACTACCTTACCATGTATGGAGGTTATATGGGGTTTATATGGGGGACACAAAACAATTCGGTAGCCAATGGCTGACGATTTGGGAAAGGAATGTAGGTTAGACCTATACGCCTACATTTGCCGAAAGTCATTCATGCGGAGCAATTTGCGTACTCCATGTGGTAATGGCTGTGCCGATTTTGGATAGCCACTGCGTGGAATCCTGCACATCGGACATATCGACACAATGGTCGTACAACTGCTTGATATAGTGGTGCGTGAAAGGCTTGTTCTGCCGGAGCGTACGCTCTACGACATGCAAGATGGTTTCGAGTTGCGGAATAGTAATAGGAATAATACGCTGTTTCTGCCCCTCGTATTCATACTTAACGGAGAAATAGAAAGTATTGACGGTGTCCTTATGCAACGAGGGCGCAACAAACAGACAATAGCCGGGCAAATCAGCGTGCGTTTTCTCAAAATCACGCAAATGACGCATAACGGGTTGCCCTTCGTTGTACCATTGGTCGCGGCTTGTAAGCATTGTCACCTCGCAAATGGCGTTGAAAGAGTTATAATAACACTCAATATCCGGGACACCATTGGGTGCGGTATAGATAGGCTCATTGTCGTCGCCGACGGGAGAGTTGGGCTTGATGAGTACGGCATCATTCAGGATGTTGAGTGCCACATTGGTCCATTTCTCTAATTCGATAGAGAATTTTTTGGCGAGATTTGCCTTGTTGTGGGTATAAATATCCGTAAGCGATTCGATGGTCTCGTTGATTTTGCCATAATCCTGATGAACGGCTTGCTTAATATGCAGATTTTGCAGACGGGTTCTGTATTCACGCTGCGTCCGTACATAGGCTTTCAGTTCGGCAACCGTATTGGGGATGGGGCGTAAGGTAGCAGGAGTATGCAAAGAGGTTTCGAGTTGGGTTATCTCGTCCCGTATATCGGTGGCTATCGCCGTGAGTTTTTCGACCGATTCAAAAGGCAGAGGATAAGTGCCGTAAACGCCCATAAATTGATTCCATTCCGACAAAGTGTACGATTTGGCAGTGCCGTTGTCGCTCTCTAAAATAGCGTCGATTTCGGTCATACGGCGCGGCTCTAAATCGATGTAAGTATGGTCGTACTTACCACGGATATAGATGTACTTTGTCATGCGGAAATAGCGAATCATATTATCGGTATATTCGCGGCAATTCTTGACGGGATTGTTGAAATCCGCCAAATAGGAACGGATATAGTTCTCGGCAAACTGCTCTCGTTCCGAATCCTTGGCAAAATGTTCCCGCTCTGCTCTAAAATCGAGCAACAGACGAGCAACCTTATCCACATCGGTATATTGTTTGAGCGACAGGACAAAAATACCAAATTCTTGTGCGGATATGCCTTTTGCCTTTTCGCCTCTTTCGATACAAAGCGCATCGACTTGTTTAATCAGTCGCAAAGCATTGATGAAAGGCTTGGTATTCCACTGCCGGAAACCTGCGTCGGCGGGGTTCGGGTATTGGTATTTGAGCAGTGCGTCCAACATCATATCCTCGAAAGAGATGTCTCCGTTCAAGAGTTTATGCCCCATATCGGATATACGGATGACTTTATTCTCGTAATAGACCAACCCTAATTTAACAAGCGGGGACATGGATTGTCTGCCGCGCATAGGCGGGTCGTTGTATTGCTTAGCAATGAATATACTCTCCGCCATAGAATATGACATCTCCTTGTCCCATGCACTCAAAGCGGCAATCTGTTCTTCGGAAAGTTTGTTACGAACTTGGGTACTGTCGGTGTCTTTCAGGTACTCGTGGTGTTGTATGAGCAATGTTTGGAAACGGCATTGGCAGGGTTTGTCCCACTGCTGCCCGTCTAGCAAAGCCGCTGTACGCAAAAAGCCCACTATTCGTTCCGCCTCACGAATGGTGGTACTCATACTCCAAAGCGTTTCTTTCTGTTTAGCCATAGTATCAATAGTTAGTAACCAACACCTCGTCGCTGCCCGTCTGTCGGTCGGCAGTATGGTAGTTGGAATTGGAATAATCGTAATTGAGATGGTGGCAGATATAATGCGGATTAGCCGCAAGCCACTCGTGCAAGATAGGGTTCGACTTTCCCTTGCTGGTCAGCACATTGGAAAGCGCAAAGCGGATAGCGTGTCGGTGGACACTATCCAAAAAAGCATACAAGGCACGCTCTGCCTCTTCGCCCCAACCGCCCTGCTCGTTGTAGGTGGCACAGGTAATCAAATAGGGCGGGTCGGCATACACAAAATCGTTCGGCTCTAATGCCTCTATATTGATTTGGCGGAAATCGGCACAGGAGAAATCACACGGCATAGCGTGCAAGCGGTCGATAAAAGCAGCCAATTTGTCCTGCATTTTGGTGTTAAAATCGCGTTTCCCGACGGGGAGATTGAACTGCCCCTGTCTGTTGAAACGAATTTGATTATTGAACGAGAACAAGACCAAAACATAGAGTTGGACATAGTACTGATAGTCGCGCCGCTCTATGCGGTTGAAATCATCCCGAAGGCGTGTATAAGGCACTCGGTTGAAATCGCCTAAACCCTTGGAACTGTCGCAGCCATAGTAAGCATAGCCGTTTCGGCTGACATCGGAAAGACCGTATTGAGCGATAGTGTCGTATATAATGCGAAAAATCTCCTCCTTATCTAAGGCACGGAACGCACTCAAAATTCCGATAACATTGCGGTCAAGGTCGTTGAACAGTACCTGCTTGCACGCAACACTTGCCCCTACATCGCCACCCCCGCAAAACAAGTCCACAAAAGTGCAGATGTTCTGCGGAAACAAAGGCAGTATCTGTGGCAGCAACTTGAATTTTCCACCGGTATAGTTGAGCGGGGATTGGGACATGCGACTATTTGGTTTGTAATGTGTAATGGTTAATGTGAATTTCAACTAAACCAAATTCCGTAGCCTAACTTGCGACAGTGCAGAGGAAAAGGCGCTCGGTGTTGCCCTGAATATCGGATTTGCCTGTGGTAAATGCCTTATAATTCTCCTCAAAAACCTGCACCTCGCCTTTGGCACGGAGAATACGCAAAATATCCTCATCGGCGAGTTTGGCATTGGAACGGTCGTTGCCTTTCTGCTCCATATTATTGTACGACAACAGAATATAGCGTGCATGCAGATGGGCTATCAAATCCTCGAAGGCATGGGTTGCCTCACGGGTACAATAAGCACTCTTCAACCCGAAGCGATTCATCTTTCGCGCCACACCAAACACCTCCGGCTTCAGCCAACGGGCGACATTCTCCAAAACATGGTAAGCGTCGCAATACTGGCGCGAATTATACGGCGGGTCGAGATAGACCAAATCTGCCTCTATCTGCGGAGCAAGGATATTGATGTCCTGATTATAACAGCGATTGTCGGGGTGATTGGTATGAGATGCAAGCGGCACGGCAAGGCAGAGATGTTGGTCGAACTCCACCCCACGGCGATAAGCATCGTAGTGCCCGCAGGTCTTGGCAATCTTATCCATACCATAGAGCAACGAGGTAATCAACAATGCACGCTCCCGCTCATTGATACAACGCAGGTTGTACTGCTGCTCAATGTCCTCACGAATATAGCCTATACGGCGGCAATCCTGCTTAGAGAAAAAAGTATCGGCGAAATTATCCGACATATAATTGTCCTCGCTGACAGGCTGCGCATTATACGCCTCGATGGCAGCACGGATTTTCTGCTCGTCGTACGCCTCGGGACTAAACCATGCGAGATTGCTGATATAATTACTATACAGAATATCGTTGGTAATGATTTGTCGGTCTTGGAACGCAGAGGACACCGCACCCGTACCCGCAAACAAATCGGCTACACTACGCACATCCGGACAATGCGCTGCAACCACCTGCCGAATAAAAGGCAAGAGGCGATACTTGTTGCCAAGGTAACGACGATTGTTGATGAGCGTGGTCTTTGTCATTTTTCGTTGTGCGTTTATTATGCTCCGCGTAGTTTGCGTAGTTTTGCTGCGCTCTTTCTTGGCGGGTTTTCCGCTGCAGGCGGATTTGGGTGCAAAGATACATTTTTTTCTTGATATAGACAAATGGGGAGGGGATTGGGAGAGGGGGAAGTCGTAAAAATACTCTTTGCAAAGGTACGGCTTTTGGCAGGGCGTTAGTTGGCTGTTCCGTACTCATTCTTTAGTTCCTCTATGGATTTTTACACGAGGTTCTGCAAGAATCTGCCCCCTTAAATAGGCAGAAAAAACATTTTTTTCGGCTAGTACTTGCAAGTTTGAAAACTTTAATATACCTTTGCAGCCGCTTTTGGGAAACAAGGTACCGACTCCGTAGCTCAGTTGGTAGAGCAACTGACTCTTAATCAGTGGGTCGAGAGTTCGAGCCTCTCCGGGGTCACCAAGGAAAGCAAGTTGGAAATCGGTAGGTTACAAAAGGTAACTTACCGATTTCCTTTTATAACGATCCCACCCTGGCAAGAACAATAACAGAAACAGACCGACAGACATTCCTTGTATCGGAACACCTGTTGGTCCGCTTCGTCGTAGGTCTTATTTTATGCCTTCTGATTGAGCAAAACCACAGAATAGAGCCTATAAATCCTGCACCAAACGCACACTCCCGCTCGCCCTACGATAGCTTCTATCAACGCTACCACCTGTGTTATGAAGCGTAAAGGAGTATTTATAAGCACTTGTGGTATATTCGGTCATAGTCGATGACCAATAGTGTCCATTCGACTGTACGAAATCCACGCTTGTCCCGGTTCTCATACCCGCAGCGGGCAAAAATACGGCACCTGCTGACTCCATCACTGCCCATTGCTCTAAGGTATAGATATTATTCGCGTAAGCCCCGGAACCTGCATTGAAGGTGATACCACTTGGCAGCGTCCATGCATCGGGCAAAAGAATAACTCCCGTTGTTCCATCAACTGTGGCAAAGCCATAGAGTTGGTTGGCATTAGTGCGGGTGTTGAATAAATAATTCCACTCATCCTTCGTCAAAGTCCGCCATGTCGTACCATCACCTATGTTCTTACCCCAATCTACGAAGTTTCCGGTATAGTCTGGATCGGCTGTTGATGTACTGACACCCCATGGCGTCGCAGAATTGTCTGTACTCCATCCGAACAGGTCTATCTTGTAATAATTCAGGGCTTCGCCATCTACATTTTCCGTGCCTACTACATCATATTGATTCTTTGCGAAGGACCATTTGTTGGATGCTATACTGTATTGCAGATTTCCTCGGGAGAAACACACTTGGTGGTTCGCTGCCACCGAGAAAGCACCGGCAAGAGCATATTCTTTTGTCAAATCAATATAAACAGGCAGATAGATCGTATCTTTCTGCACGATAGTAACGGTCTTATACACCGTATCGTGCTTCTCAACCGTAATCGTGTCGTAAATATACTTCTCCTGCGAGCGGGGCAAGATGAAGTGCAGGGTGTCGCTTGCCAAGACATTACCGGGGAAGGTAATGCTGTCGATGTTGGCGATAGGTGCAGCATACTGCATACGACCGTTGTTCCAGACCAATTGATTGCTCTGCGCAAAAGACAGCAGGCTAAATAACCATACAACCAATAGAGTGAGTAGTTTCTTCATAATATAATTATTTTTATGTGTTAGAGAAAAGCCATCGAACCTACAAATCCTGCACCAAACGCACACTACTCCCCCCCCAACGAATGAACTCGAACGTATGCAATTGACCATCCTCATTAAATGTAAGGTGATCCACTAGAAGTTCACCAAATGTTGTACTCGAATGATAGTGGCCATCCCACTGTACTCGACTTACGCTCGTCCCTTCTCTAAAACCCGCAGCGGGCAAAAATACGGCACCTGCTGACTCCATCACTGCCCATTCATCGATGGTATAGATATTACTCGCGAAATTCCCGCTTGCAACGAATCTGGCACCACTTGGCAGCGTCCATGCATCGGGCAGAAGAATAAGTCCTCTTGTTTCATCAATTGTGGCAAAGCCATAGAGTTGGTCGGCGTTAGTGCGGGTACGGTATAAATAATTCCACTCATTCCTAGTTAATGTCCGCCATGTCGTGCCATCACCTATAATCCAACCCCAATCTACGAAGTTCCCGGTATAGTCTGAATATTCTGTTGATGTACTGACACCCCATGGCGTCGCAGAATTGTCCGTACTCCATCCGAACAGGTCTATCTTGTAATAACTGAGGTTATTACCATTGATGTTTGCCGTGATGTTTGCCGTGCCTATCACATCATATTGATTCTTTGCGAAGGACCATTTGTTCAACGCTATACTGTATTGCAGATTTCCTCGGGAGAAACACACTTGGTGGTTTGCTGTCACCGAGAAAGCACCGGCAAGAGCATATTCTTTTGTCAAATCAATATAAACAGGCAGATAGATCGTATCTTTCTGCACGATAGTAACGGTCTTATACACCGTATCGTGCTTCTCAACCGTAATCGTGTCGTAAATATACTTCTCCTGCGAGCGGGGCAAGATGAAGTGCAGGGTGTCGCTTGCCAAGACATTACCGGGGAAGGTAATGCTGTCGATGTTGGCGATAGGTGCAGCATACTGCATACGACCGTTGTTCCAGACCAATTGATTGCTCTGCGCAAAAGACAGCAGGCTAAATAACCATACAGCCAATAGAGTGAGAGATTTCTTCATGATGAAATTATTTAGAGATTCGGTGGCAAATTTAATAAAAGTCTCTATATCATCCAAATTTTAAGGATGAAAAAAATAGAAAGACGGGGAACAGGCAAGCCTATCGTCAAGTATCTGAGTGCATGGACAACGGCTTTCCCGTAAACAAACCACGCTACAGCAAAAGCCGCAACAGCAGGAAGCCTGACTCCTGAAGGGCAGATGGGAAACTTGCCGGATACCACTATGCCCATAGCCCTAATTGGCACATATTTTGAGGGACAGGATTAAGTGGAAGAGGACTTGCTCTCAGATAAAGGTTTCTTGTGCGTTGCAGACGGGGTATCGGTCGGAATGGATTGCGATTTAGCCGCAGTATCTTCCGTAAGAACATCCACAATGGATGCCGAGTCAAGAACAGAATCAGCGGAGTGCCTCTCCATAAATGCGTCATGGCGAAACAATACATACAAAGCAACGATAAGACCGCCAATAAAGTCAAGCGTCAGGTCGGTCATTGTATCACGCAACGCCTCATGCCCTTCAAGGGGTACATCTTGGGCGGTGTAGATGGAACCTGAGGTGGTCGCCATAAACTGCTGCGTATTCGTGCCGAACAAATCATCGTAAGTATATTCGCATATCTCCCAAATAGCACCACAAGCCAGCGAAAACATCAAAAGAAACAATGCCAGGAAATACTTATTGCTGAACACTACCTTATCGGAATCGGACAAAAGGATATGCACCACCCACAGACCAATGAACGAAAGAACGCCGCCCGACAGCAGGTGCAACAGCGAGTCCCACCACGGATAACGACCATAGAAGTTAAGCCCGTCGCCCAACACCATTGCAGTGAAGGCAAAAGCGGCAATGGCAACCGACAGAATGAGCGGAACATTCAACAAGAAACGCTTGCGTAACACAATAGGAGCCGCCAAGATAAGCAACATAGCCACATATTGCAAACCACAGAACAGAACCGCATTGAGCGTCGTCTCCGGACGGAAACACAAGTAAATGACATTGGCAATACCTAACACGATGGTCAGGACAAACAGCGTAATATAGAAACGCTTGAGATGTTGGTGCGGATTTATCATACACTAATAACCGTTTATGGTATTCGCTACAAACTACAAAAATTATACCGCAAAACTACGAACCCGCAACGCAACAATTATACTAACACTAAATACACAAATGCAATGAAAATCCTACTCGTAATTGATCAGTTCGATGCCGCCAACAACGGCACTACCATCTCTGCTAAGCGTTTTGCCAACCATCTTCGGGAACATGGCAACGAAGTACGCGTCATCTCAACGGGCGCAGAAGCAGAAAACAAATATGTCGTTGCCGAATGGAAACTGCCCATCGGCGAGAAACTCATTAAGGCACAGGGTATGGCGTTTGCCAAACCCGAAGTGGATGTACTCGAAAATGCCATATCGTGGGCGGATGTGGTGCATTTCATGATGCCCTTCGCTCTTTCCCTTGAGGGACTCAAAGTATGCCAAAAATTAGGTATCCCGCACACTGCCGCCTTCCATGTACAACCCGAAAACATCACATCAAGCATCGGACTGAAAGATGCGTCCCTCATCAACAAGACACTCTATCTTGCCTTCCGCGACATCTTCTACAACCACTTCAAGCACATCCACTGTCCCAGTCGCTTTATCGCCAATCAGTTGGTCGAAAACGGATACAAAGCCAAACTGCACATCATCAGTAACGGCGTAGAGGCGGATTTTAAGTATCGGCGTGACGAAAAGAAAAGCCCTGCTTACGATGGCAAAATCGTCATCATGATGATAGGACGGCTCTCTGTGGAGAAACGCCAGGATGTCATTATCGATGCCGTCAAACTGAGCAAGTATGCAGATAAGATACAACTTATCTTCGCAGGACAAGGTCCTCTGCTGGAAACGCTCACCAAGCGGGCAGAAGGACTCCAAAACCCTCCTGTCTTCCGGTTCTTCAGCAAACAGGAACTCATCGACACCTTGGCACAGACCGACCTCTATGTGCACGCAGCCGACATCGAGATAGAAGCCATATCATGCATCGAGGCTTTCGCTACGGGTGTTGTGCCTGTCATTGCCAACTCCGAACGCTCGGCAACACCTCAGTTCGCCCTCGACAGGCGTAGTCTGTTCCTGCCCGGTAACCCTGCGGATTTGGCAAACGCAATCGACTATTGGTTAGACCATCCCGAAGAGCGTAAACAGATGGAGCCTAAATATGCCGAAGAAGGCAAACAGTACAGCATAGAACACAGCATCGAACTCGCTGAAGAGATGTTCGCAGAAGCCATAGCCGACAACGACCCTACCGAAGACCGGCGTACATGGCGTGCCAACTTGGAAGAAGAGGTCAAACGCCTCCGTGAGCATATCGCCAACCGGCTGAAAGAATAAGTCTTATCACAAGGGTGTCCTGCTCCGTACACCCTTCGGATTTCCTGAACAAACAGAACCAACCATCCTGCTGCAATCACGCTACTGCAACGCATATCGGTAGCGTGATTGTGGTATGAATGCAGTATGAATACAGTATGGCTGTAGCGTGAATACAGTATGAATACAATATAAATGCAGCGAGAATGTAGCCTGACTTTACCTGCTTTCTTTGGGTGATTCTTGGGTGATTGTTGGGTGATTATTGGGTGATTTTCGAAGGACGAACCTACCAATACCCTATCACAAGCCTTTCTCCGTGCTTCCAAAACCCTACAGAAAGCACCGCGAGAAATAAAGTTTAATAATGTATGAAAATTTCAAAAAAAAGCAGTACCTTTGCCGCGACTTTGCGTGGTCAAAGAGATAAGGATGCAATTCGGCATCCAATTGTATCACGGGACACAAACGGTGTCCTATAAAATAAAACTTATAATGAATATCGTAAGAAAAGAAATCAAACTCCCCGACGGACGCGTCATCACGCTCGAAACAGGCAAACTCGCCAAACAAGCCGACGGAGCAGTAATGGCAACCATCGGAAAAACAATGGTGCTTGCCACAGTATGCAGTGCCAAAGACGCTGTGCCAGGTACCGACTTCATGCCGCTTACCGTCGAGTACAAAGAGAAATTCGCCAGTGCAGGACGCTTCCCGGGAGGCTTCACCAGACGAGAAGGCAAAGCATCAGATTACGAAATCCTGATTGCACGCCTCATCGACCGTGCCTTGCGCCCACTATTCCCATCCAACTACCATGCAGAGACATTTGTCAATGTGACAATGTACTCCGCTGACGGCATCGATATGCCCGAATCAATCGCAGGGCTCGCTGCCGGTGCAGCATTGGCTTGCTCGGATATACCTTTTGAAGGCCCTGTATCGGAAGTGCGTGTCGCTCGTGTGAACGGCGAGATGGTCATCAACCCGACTTTTGAACAATGCGAGCAGGCTGACCTCGAACTGATGGTGGCTGCTACCTACGACAATATCATGATGGTGGAGGGCGAGATGAAAGAAGTGCCCGAAGCCGTCATGCTCGAAGCCATCAAGGCAGCACACGAGGCAATCAAGCCCGAGTGCTTGGCCATACAAGAGATGATGAAAGCCTACGGCAAAGAGGTAAAACGTGAGTACTGCCACGAGGTAAATGATGAGGAACTGAAGCAGGCTGTACACGATTTCAGTTATGCGCGTGCATACGCACAGGCTACTTCGGCTGACACCGATAAGCACCACCGCGAGGAGATGTTCTCGCAAATCTGCGCAGACTTCAAGGCAGAGAAGGCAGACTACATGGCCGCTCGTGCTGAGGCTCTCGGCATTGATGTAGACGAGATCGCCGCTATGGTAGACCGCTACTATCACGATGTAGAGAAAGAGGCTATGCGCCGTGCCGTACTCGACGAGGGCAAGCGTCTGGATGGCCGTAAGACCACCGACATCCGTCCGATCTGGTGCGAAGTAAGCCCGCTGCCCGGCCCTCACGGCTCGAGTATCTTCACCCGTGGTGAAACACAGGCACTGGCTACCGTTACGCTCGGAACAAGCCGTGATGAGAAGATGATTGACGAGGCGTTGATTCAAGGAACCGACCGCTTCCTGCTGCACTACAACTTCCCACCGTTCGCTACGGGCGAGGCAAAAGCACAGCGTGGCGTAGGTCGTCGTGAGATTGGACACGGAAACTTGGCTTGTCGTGCATTGAAGAACATGATACCTGCCGACTTCCCCTACAGCGTGCGTGTAGTGAGCGACATCCTCGAGTCAAACGGCTCCTCTTCAATGGCAACGGTTTGCGCCGGCACGCTTGCACTAATGGATGCCGGTGTGCCTGTCAAGAAACCCGTAAGCGGTATAGCAATGGGTATGATTTCGGAATTAGTTGGCGACAAACTGAACTATAAGATACTGAGCGATATCCTCGGCGATGAGGATCACCTCGGCGATATGGACTTCAAGACTACAGGAACACGCGATGGTCTGACCGCTTGCCAGATGGATATCAAGGTGGACGGACTGAGCTATGAGGTGCTGGAGAACGCACTGGCACAGGCTCACCAAGCTCGTATGTTCATCCTCGACAAACTGCTCGAGACCATGCCTGAGCCTCGTGCAGACATCAAACCGCATGCACCACGCATCATGACAATGATGATTCCTAAAGACATGATTGGTGCAGTGATTGGCCCGGGCGGGAAGATTATTCAAGGTATTCAGGCAGAGACCGGTGCTGTGATCTCTATCGACGAGGTAGAAGAAGGCGGCAAAGTAGAGATAGCAAGCAACAACAAAGAGGCGATGGACGCTGCTGTGGCTAAAATCAAAGCCATTGTGGCACTGCCGGAAGTAGGCGAAGTCTATGAGGCAACCGTCAAGTCAATAATGCCCTACGGATGCTTCGTAGAGTTCATGCCGGGACACGAAGGACTGCTTCATATCTCGGAGATAGACTGGAAACGCTTCGATACAATGGAAGAAACGGGGGTTCACGAAGGCGACAAGATTATGATACGCTTGCTCGAAGTAGATGAGAAGACAGGTAAATTCAAACTGTCTGCAAGGGTACTGAAAGAGAAACCCGAAGGCTATGTAGAGCCGGAGCGTCCTGCACGCCCTCCAAGAGGAGACCGGAACGGTCGTGGGGAACATCGCAATCATAGACCAGAGCGTACAGAACGCAGACCTCAGCGTGACTTCGGCAACGAAGACAGTTGCAGACTGCATTGATAAGATACCGGTAAGATACCGTATCGGAAAAAGGCTGCCTGACCTACTCCGTCAGACAGCCTTTTTCTGTTCCACCGACTGAGGTCGAAAACCGCATTGTCATACATTCCCGCCAACAGACAGGTAAAATGCACGAGAATTTTGTTTATATCTTGAAATTATACTACCTTTGCAATGTTCTTATGGGGTATAAACTCAATACCCCAAGAAAGACATACTATTAATAGCGTTTGCTATTTATTCGGTAACATTCTGGAACGTGAGAAATTTTAGATTAGGTTACAACTCGAATAAGTCAGTAAATGCCTGCTTGTATAGTGGGCTTTGGCTTATCTGTTGTAACGGGTACTCTCACGACCTCAGAATGTGGATAATGTCATTGTCCACTTTTCTTTTGGTCGTTTGTGTCGTGCTCGTTTGCTGAATAGGGAGTCAAGCGCATAATGCGAGCAATATGGCAAAAGCAAACGATGTCGAAAGGTCATTCTTAGACACGGTGTATTATGGCAGTTCAGTCGATATGTCCGAACTGCCTGCGGAGAGTGTACATCTTATCATCACTTCTCCTCCTTATTTTAACATAAAAGACTACTCGAAGAACGGTTATCAAAACGAGAAACACTCGGATAGGCGTCAAGAGGATATTGGAGCGTGCGAACACTTCAATGACTATCTTGATGCCTTGCTGCGAGTTTGGCAAGAGTGTGAGCGAGTGCTGAAACCTAATGGCAAGTTGTGCATTAATGTGCCGCTGATGCCTATGTTCAAAAAAGATCTGAATACGCACTACAATCGCCATATTTTCGATTTGCAGAGCAGTATTCAGCAATCTATCCTGCAGCATACCCATCTGTTCCTTATGGATTTGTACATTTGGAATAGAGTTAATTCCTCCAAACGGCTCATGTTTGGTAGTTATCCCTATCCCCGCAATTTCTATGCGCAGAATACCACGGAGTTTATCACGGTTTATGTGAAGGATGGTGTTCCGGTTCAGCCCAATCCGACGGACAAAGCGCATAGTATGCTGACCGAACATGAATGGACCACTTTTACCAAGCAGATATGGGATATTCCTGCACCCAACAAGAGCGATGTGGCGTATGGCAAACATTCCGCCATTATGCCGGAGGAGATTCCATATCGTTGTATTCGTCTGTTCAGTTGCGAAAACGATGTGGTGCTAGACCCTTTTGCAGGGAGTGGAACAACACTCAAAGTAGCCAAAATGCTACGGCGGCATTATGTAGGGTATGAACTCTACGAAAATTACAAACCGTTAATCGAAACCAAACTTAGAATGGCTGACTATGCAACCCAACAAAATCTATTTGGCGGACATATTTGATTTTCTGCAAGCGTTAGAGCCACAAAGTGTGGATCTTGTAGTAGCCGACCCGCCTTACAACATGCGCAAAGCCGATTGGGACACCTTCCGAACAGAGCAAGACTACTTTGCTTTTACTTTTCGGTGGTTAGACTTGCTGTTGCCTAAATGCAAACCGACCGCCTCCATGTATCTGTTCAATAACGCATACAATTCTGCCGTTATATTGAATTACCTCCGCACGAAGGACTGCTATTTCCGAAATTGGATTACTTGGTACAAACGGGATGGCTTCAGTGCCACCACCAAGAAGTTTGTCAATGCGCAAGAAACCATTTTATTCTACACGCTCTCCAACGAATATACTTTTAAGGCGGATGCCGTACGAGTGCCGTACGAATCCACAGAGCGTATGGCGCATGCAGCCAAGAAAGGCATCCTAAAGAACGGACACCGATGGTTCCCGAACGAAAAAGGGAAACTATGCAATGATGTTTGGGAGATTACTTCGCAGCGTCACAAAGACAAAATCAATGGCAAGATACAAAAGCCGGCGCACCCTACTATCAAGCCCGATGAGATGATAGAGCGAATGCTGCTTGCCAGCAGCAACGAGAACGATGTAGTGTTGGATTTGTTTAGTGGCAGTGGTACTACCAGCCGTGCGGCGAAAGCACTGAATAGACAATTTATCGGATGTGAAAACAATCCGGAGTATATACCCATTTTAGAACAAGGAGGATTGACCTATGACACCTATGACACCCCACCAAATTTTGAATAAAATTGAGCAGTTGGCACCGAACAACCAGTTTCTGCCGTATATCGTAGGTAGAATAGAAGACGACAACTATCGCGGCATTCAGTGCTCGCAGCACAATCGGTTGTCCTATTCCTATTTCAAATCACTGATACAGATTATCTACAACGCAGCAGGTGCAGAGCGTTTCGATATTCACATAGGAGATGATAAGGGCACCAAGCAACCGGAAGCAGCAGTTTACTATGATATTGTTGATTCTATCAAAGCCGCAGTAGGAAAAGGTACAATCAATTCGGTGAAGAAAAACACTTTCCCGGATTTGGCTCGTGCAGGATTCCTGTATCGTTTTGATAAACACGGCGAGAAAATAAGCGAATTGTTTGCTGTGGGTGAAGACAAGACCGGTCAAAAACGAGATAGTGTACGGGCGGTTCAATTGTCGCCATTGGGCGTAAGTTTTGCCACTGCAAAGACAGAATTTGAGAAAATGAAATACTATACTGATATGGTGGATGTATTGACCAAGAGTGCTGCTTCCGAGTTGGTGGAACTTCTTTCTACGGATGATAGATTCGACACAATTAGTCTGTTGGAATTTATGTATATTCTTTCCGATGATAGAGAAGCAATCCGTTACAACGACAAGTTACTATACTTAACAGAATATCGAAAATTGACTATCAGCCAACAAAAAGAATTAGATAGGTTATTGAAAATGTATTGTAACCCGAACCTACCCCGATGGAACAAGACCGCTGCTCGAGATTATCGCAATTGGAAAAACGAGAGCCAGCAAATATTCGGTCTGTTGTCCAACTCAACCTATTTCAAAGTGGTGGATGAGAAACTACTGCTCAATAATGATCAGTTTGGCTTGTTTGTGCAGAGCCCCAAGCGCAAACAGAAGCCGAAGGATGCCTATTTCAAGTATCATCAAATCGACAAACAAGCAGGGTATGAATTGCACCATATCATTCCATTCAATCGGGCGCAGACGCAGGCGGATGCCCAATGGATTGATGATGAGCGAAACCTCATCTACTTGTCCTCTGCCAAGCACGCGGAATTTACCGCGACGCAAAACAGCAATGTCCGCACCAGTTATGCTCAGCCCATATTGTCTTTCTTGCAATTGGATACGATTGATAAAATCATTCATGTTGATATAGATAACGAGGATGCTATAGTGGCTAAGGACAACATCAATGCGATGGTAGAGTATAACAAACGATTGCTGGAGAAGTTCTATCCTACGCCGACATAGGTTAAACTGTCTTACCCTGCGTTTTTTCGCAGGTGATTTCCTTTTTTTTGGGGGGGGGCAGATGTTTTCTGCAAAGTAAGAAAGTTAACCATTCGTATGAAGTGCAGATGTGGCAGTGAATACTACTATCAATAGGGATAGGGTTCCCAATCATTATAACTTATAGATTTGACAATCGGACAATTTACAATTGGATGAGTTACCACGCAATAAGCAACGCAGAGAGGCATAGCACGCAATGGCTCTACAGCAGGCAATAAACAATTAACAATTAACAGTTAATAGTTAACAATTAACAGGCGTAGATGATATGAGAGCCATAGCACGCTATGGCTCTACAGCGGGCATAAACAAGTAATAATTAACAGTTAACAATTAACAGGCGTAGAGGGTATGAGAGGCATAGCACGGTATGGTTTTACAGCGGGCATAAAAATTAACAATTAACAATTGGAGGAGTTTCGGGGTTGTGGGGAGGGAGGAAAGTAGTATAAAAACTATACAAGAACTATACAAGAACTATAAGTGGTAGGGTAGTGGTAGGATAGTGGTAG
>CAVEFV010000050.1:0-15995 GCA_963615025.1 Firmicutes bacterium CAG:95
CCGCTTTTCGCAGTACTCGCTCGATTTTTGACGCACCGACACAAGGCCGAAAGTGAGGGATACAGGCTTTTTGTAGGTGTCATTATTCCCGTAATTTTTGTCAGTATGGATTATATGGGCAGAACGGTAACACATAGTTTATTCTTTGAATAGGAGTTAGAAGCCATAGCACGCTATGGCTCTACAGCGGGCAATAAACAAGCATGTTGGTATATTCATCTTATATTCGTCTTATATTCATCCTATATTCGTCCTATATAAAACCTATAGTAAGTTATTTATATTATGACGGTTATACATACTATTCGGTTTTATATAGGACGGAGAGGTTTATTTCTTAGGGAACTGAAAGTGATAGACAAGTTTCAGTCCGCAGTCGAAGTAGCCAAGTCCTTTGGCGTAAGTGTCTGTGGCAGAGAACACATCGACCATAGCGGGAGTGTCGGAAGAGGGAGCCGTAACATGGATAAGACTCTTGTTGGATGTATCGTTCTTATACAAGTCGTAAACGGAATAGTTGGCATAGACTCCTAATCCGAGTGCGTTGCCGCTACGGAGTGCCCATTCGTAGCCTAACTCGGCAGTGAGCATCAGGTTGAGTTTGCTACCATTCCACTTGCCTTTGGTGGTGAGTTGGTTATCGGTAACGCGCCCTGTGATGACCTCGTTGGATACATTAACGCCTTCTTCGGGGAAGTAAGCATTGATGTCGGGGGTAGTGATACCCTGTTTGAAGTGGCGATAGACGGGCAGTACGAGTTTGGGACCGACATTGAAGAATAGTCCTTTCTCGGTCAGCAAAGAGAACATGATCGGTATTTCCAGTTGCAACTGCCCATCGTTTTCGTTGACTTGTTCCGCCGATACGGTATAGTCGATGTTCCCGTCGGATGTACTGACGGTGTAGGTAGTGTCCACTCCTGAACGCAGACCTGATTGCGCCCAGCCGAGCGATACGCCCGTGATGACACCCAAGTTGACCTTTTTCCCCTCTTTGCATCCTGCGTAGTAGGCATATTGCAGGTCAAGGAGTCCATCGAATCCTGCCCGCCAGTTGCCCATGACATCGGTCTGATGCATAAGCGAAGCGACGCCACCTCGTACGCCGATGGAGAAGCGGTGGTGGGGAGCCATGCGGGGAGAGAGAGGCTCGGCTGTAGCGAGCGTGTCTTCAGCGGGAAGGGGTTCTTCCTCCACAGGGATGGGTTCGGGTTCCTCTTCGACCGTAGCCGGTTGCTCGACGATAGTGTCTTGCGGTGTTACGACAGGCTCAGGAGCAGGTTTTGGCACAACGATAGGTGGTTCGTTGGCAAATTCCTCTTCTTTGAAGATTGGCTTGGCAGCATACTCTTCGGCATGAGGGGCAGTGGAGACAGCGGATTCGAGTGCCTCCGGTGCAATCCACGAGTTGATACCCCGCAACCAGATTCCTTGCGGGAAGCGAACACCGCCTATTTGACGGATAATGTGGCGATAGTCGTAAACCCATGTAGATAGTCGTTCGCCGGTGAGATAGGTCTTCTGTTCCCTCTTGACGATGACCGTGTCGCCTACTTGCCAAGTTGGCGTGGAGTTCTCTTGCGCCATGACAGGGAGAGAGAAGAAAAGTGCCACTACTCCAATAAGGAGCGTCTTGATTGTCCCTTGCAGGGGTCGTTTTATTGTTGTTTTCATATCTTGTCCTCCTTATTTAACGATGTACTTAAGTGTTTGTTGTGTTGAGCCTTGCACCTTGACCATGTAGTAGCCCTGCATTGCTTGTGCCTTGAAGGAATGTGCCTCCGTATTATCGAGGATGAAGTTTTCCACAAGCACTCCTGCGAGGTTATAGACAGAGACAGTGTAGGACTGCAACGGATCGAGCCCGATAATCTGTATGGTTTCGCCCGGTGCTACGACAGAGGGCGCGAGCGAGGCTTGCGTGGGTTGGGCAGCACAAGTGAGTGTTACGGTACGGAGTGAGGCACCGCACGGGTCGTTCTCGGTTACGGGGAAGTCGATGACCGCATAGTAGTCGCCGCTCAACTGCTCTCCTTTGGTGTAGTAGTAGCCGGTAGCGAGGAACTCGTCGTCGGTTTCGCCGTTAGCAGGAGTGTCTAACTGCCCTACAACACGATACCAGCGTACCTGCTGCTCTGCAGGATTCCAGCCTTGTGCATTGATGGCGTTGAGGTTGACCATAAGCAGCCAACCATTGTACTTGGCTACGGCAGGCATATCGGCATAGTCGGCGACATTGTCGGCAGTAGGTGCTTCGACGACGAGTGTGAATTGCGGACTCGTGATGATGTCGTTGCAGGCAGTGAGAACCTTGTAACGGACTGAGATATTGTTCATATTCTCTACCACAGGCGACAAGTCGGAGACAGGTTGCCAATCGGACCCTGCTTGCATTTCCCAAGTTATTTGGCTGATGTCGGCCGTGAAGGTTTGAGCCTCTTTCTGTGCGAGCAAGAGCGATTGGATGGCATCGGTTGCCGCCGAAGTATTGAGCGGTTGCCCACAGACTGCCGTCGGGAGCGAGAAAGCGTTTGCATCGGGCAGTTGGTCGGGTTCGGGAGCGGTATAGAGATAGATATTGTAGATATACTTATGCTTCTCTGCCTGCTCGGTCTTGATGACGGACCATGTAGTATCCCTGTTGATCAGCACCGGTTCGCCGATAGCAGGCATGTAGGTATCGCCAAGACAGACGGTATCGAGGATGGTTTTCTCGACGAGGGAATAGACAAAGATTTGGTAGAGATATACCGAGTCTTTGAGAGTTTGGGCATCGTGTACAAGATTGAAGATGGTGTCGGAGAAAGTGGTATCGGCATTGATGACGACAGATTGTCCGTGCAGCGTGATATAGGTTTCTCCTGCATCGACCGTGTCTTGTATGACGAGAGTCTCACGCAGCGGTTCGGCAGTAGGTATCTGCAGGGCAGTACTGGTGTTTCCGCCTTGACACTCGGTCTGGTAACGATAGCGCAAAGTTACAGTCTGTGTGCGCGTATCGAGAAGGGAGGTTGTATTCAACGGCACGAACGGTCCTCCCTCGACCAACTGTTGTTGCCAGACAATGGATTCGACAGCGGAATAGAGGGAATCTAATCCGCTAACGGGATCGGGTGCCGAGCCGTTGTAGTTGTTGAGGGCATTGAGTACGGCTGTTTGTGCCGCAGTTATGTCGATGGCTTTACCGGCGGTTATAGGCATTGCCATAAACTCAACAGGGTACTGTGCAGGCGGCGTATGCAGGACACGGATGTGGTAGATAAAGATAGAGTCGCCTTGCATTGTCAGTATGCCATCGTTGTAGGTATAGCGCAGACTATCGACGATCGTTGTATCGGAGATGATCGTGTGGAGGGCATGAGTCTGTATGATTTCGAACTCGGTGTTTCCTTTGCAAGTAACGGTATCGACAATGAGCGTGTCGCGTTTATCGGGCAAGGCGTCGATGAGTTCGGCACTGATGTGTGCGTCACCATCGGTTGAGGAGAACTTGATGAGCATGATAGGCCATCCCATTTGCTCCATGAAAGTACGGTCGATTATCTTTGACTTGAGTTCGTTTGGTGTGAAGTCGTAAGAGAAAGAGACCAAAGGTTCGTCGTCGCAGTCAAAATGGATGTCTGCCGATGCAGAGATGTTGTTGCTTGCACGGTTCTCGACATTGAGTTTGAAGTCCTTGTCGGGATTTTTACGCAGTGTGTCGAGGCTTACCTTATACCATAGCGTTTTGTCGGCGGGGTGCAGGTTGCCATTGTCCCAATCGAAAAGGATAGGAGCAGAGCATACTTGGCCTCGCTCGTCGGAGATGTCGATACGGAAAGTAAAGTCTTTGGAAGAAGTTACTCGCACATAGACAGAATCTCCTGAGATATTATCCAATAGGGCGCGAGAGAAGACCTTGCTGTAGGCTTGGAGGGGCGTAAATTCTTTGGTACGGTCGGTCATAGGAGTGGTAACCGGACACTCGAAAGCCACTTCCGCCTTGATAGTGTTGGCGTCGGCGCCATTGTTGATGTGTAGTGTTGCATCGCCACTGGTAAAGTTCTGCAAGTGATATACACTGAACTTGTACCATTGTTCGCCTGCAGATTGCGGGATGTCGGTATTGTAGAGCAGTTCGGTTGCTCCGTTGCAGGCTTCGACAGGCGTGATAGAGCCATCGGTGATGGTGGCGGCATAGACGCTATCCTGCTGCTCGGTGGTGAGGCAGAGGTAGATGGTGTCGGGCTTGAGGCTCAGTATGGTGGAGCGTTCCAAGTTGATTTCTCTCTTTCCGTTGGCACTGAGCGTCATTGCATAAGAAGCAATGGGATCGCTATTGCAATCGAAGTAGATGTCGGCTGTTACTTTGCCTGCTTGTGCGTTCTTATTGACGATGCCGAGAACGGCAGCCAAAGAGGGTGTCTGCTTGATGTGAGTCAGCCCGATCTTGTACCAAACCGTAGAGGAGGCTTTCTGTATATGACCGTTATTCCAATCGAAGTCCACTCCTGTGAGGCAGGAAAGTCCTTGATTCTCTTTCTGGAGGTTGACATAGATATGCAGGGGCTGGTCGGTATCGACGCTTATATACAATTCGGGGTTGGAAAGAGATTCCAACATATCGCGTGTGATCGCCTTAACATACTCTTCACCCGGAGCAAGCCTCACTGTACGGGTTGCTGCATTATTGCCAGGGCATTCGAAAGCGAGTTCGCCATTGATCGTTGCCGTGCTTGTACCCTCGTTCACTACAACAATCTGCGGAACGGTATCGCGCATAGCCCAAATAGGAGAGATGTCGATAGAATACCAGTTCTTTCCTGCCGACTGGTGGTGACCATTTTCGTAGTCGAAAGTAGTGGCCGGTGTTGCACAGTTGTTGACCGTAGTCACGGAAGGCACGAGAGATGCCGTGATACGGACATTCTTGTCGGTTGTAAGATTGACGAAGAGGGTATCGGTTTCGAGATTGGAATAGAGTGCGCGTTCTATCCGCTTGTTGATAGAAGCCTTCGGTGCGACAGTGCGGTTGATGTCGGTGGTAGCCGAACAAGGACATCCGAAGGCAACCGCAGCAAGTAGCGATGCTTGGGACGAGGAGAGGTTCTCAACGGTAAGCATAATGTCTTTGTCGGCATTGAGTGCACTCTTGGCATCGGTAAGACTAACGGCATACCAGAGCGATGTTTCAGCGTTCTGCATAGCCCCCAAGTTCCAATCGAAGAGTTTGGCAGAACGGCAGGCATTACCTTCTGTGCGGTTCTTCAGTCGTGCCGAGAAGGTAATAGGTTGGTCGGATGTGAGCCGGACATAGACATAAGTGTTGTTCTCAATCTCCTTAAGCAAGTTGCGTGCAAGTTCTTTGACAATCAGTTGGTTGCTGCCAAGACTGATGCTACGCGTGATAAGGGAGGTGTAGGGATTGGATACTGCCACATCGGCGGTGATATGAGCCGTAGATGAGGAAGTGTTGCTGAGGGTAAGTTCTGCGAGTTTCTTATCTTGCAGCAAGTCAGCCACCGTGATCTTGTACCATTGTTCCAAATAGTTGGTATATTCGGTGTTCAGTGCAAAATCGATGGCAGTAGCCGGTACATCGGTAGCAGGCAGGACGGTTGCATCCACTATTTCTGCCTTGAAGAAGACGGACTGCGTGGTGTTTACCTTGACATATATCTCGTCGGAAGACACAAGGTCGATCAATGCACGGTCGAGTACCTTCTCTTTGGTTTCAGCGGCAGAGAGCGTATATTGGTAGTAGGATAGTCCGGAGGAAGGGCAATCGAAACTGACACCTGCCTTGACCTGAGCCGACTCGGAGGACTTGTTTTGGAGTGTGATCTTCAATGTTTTGGTGGCATCGGCTTGTACGGCTGCCAGATTGACACGATACCACACTTCAGAGGGCGACTGTGTTACGCCTGCAAAATCGAACAGCGGAGCGTTAAGACAGTTGAGGTCTTTCTCGCCCTGCTCGACAGGTTCTGCAGAGAAGCGGACCGGCTCATCGGAAGACAGGAGGATGTAGATGGCATCCACATTCAACGCCTTGATGGTTGAATTAGGCAGGTTCATTGCATAATTGCGGTTCGGCAATATCTGCTTGGTGGTAGGCTCGTTGAGCGATTGAATAGTCCCCAACTTGACATACGGCTCGGCAGTTACCGTTGCTGGTGATGCAGAGGACAAGTTGTTGAGATAGAGTAGGACATCGTTGTCTTGTGGAACAGAAGTAAGGTCGACTTTATACCAGAGTGCGGTTCCACCGCCTGGATAGTCGTTTCCTGCAGTCCAATCAAAATCGATAGGGTCAGTGTAAGATGTTCCTGAGCCTGCAGAGGCACACAGGATAGCGCTACACATTGCCAAAAGGAAGGAAGCAAGTTTTCTCATTGTTGTACATTTATTAGTCATTTATATATATCGTTTATTATCATTATTGCACCACTATACGGGTGGGGTATTGGTGATCACAGGTAGAAAGTTGCAAGATATAGTTGCCTTGCCGATTGAGTTGAACAGCGTGTATTCCAGCGTTGTACTCTCGAGAGAGGACCAAGTTACCTACGATGTCGTATATGGACAGTACAGCCGATTGAGGGAGGGAGAAAGTGATATCTTGTCCGACAGCGGCTATAGTGGGATAGACATGGATTAAGGAAGGGGGTGTATCTAACATCGAAGGGAGTTCGACAGGTTTGACTGTCAGTTGTATTCGTTTATCGCAAGCACCCTCGTTATGAATCAGATAGGTGAAGGTTCCATAGCGGTTGACCACTCCTTGCCCTTTGTAGAGGAACGGGAAAGAGGTTGATTCGACGGACATAGTGTCGTAGTCGGTAGAAGGAGGCGTGACGGTCAGGTTATAGGTAGTCAGCAAAAGGGAGTCGGTACGCGAGAGGTAGAATGTGTCGGTATAAACCGTAGTCTGCGTGAGTGCTGTATCGGATAACTGCAGCGGGATTCCTTGACAGAGGGTGGTATCAACTTGGTATGTGTATTCAGAGACAGGCGAAACGAACCAGACTCTTCCTACTGCGTTGGTGGAGAAGCGGAAGAATAGCGATTGGTTTTGGCTATAAGCATCTTGCAGAACGGAGAGTTGGGGAAGCCATACATGGGCAGAGTCGGTCAGTTGGGCTGTAGCAAGAGCGGGAGCCGTACAAGAGCCTACTGCCAACTCGATATTGACAGGTTGGCTTTCGTTCTGAATCCATTGGACTGCCATCTGCGAAGGCATAGCCGTGTAGGTGAGTCGGTAAACATTATCGGGATTGCTCAACACATACGCCATATTGTAGTGCAAAGGGAGAGGATTGGCACAAGTGGAGTGATAGCCTTCGTTGTAGGAGGTCATTACCACTCGCCCGGACACCCCATTTTGAGGCACCACACGGATATGGACTTCCATATTCTTGAGGGTCTCGGGCAGAGTGCCACTGATAGATTGCAGTTTCTCGGAGATATAGTCGGAGGATACATTATACGCACGATTCTGACCTATAGTGGTAGACATCAGTGCCGTATCGGAGATGCAAAGCGGAAATATATCTATCTGCACAGAGCCGGTGGAAAACCAATAGGCAGTAAGCCCATCTTGCAAGTCGATAAGTTTCGCAGAATACCAAGTAGTGTCGCTTAGTACCGTGTCGAGACCATAGGCAAAGGCAACAGAGTTGTTCTTACAGTCGCAATAGTAGTATGGTGCATTGAGGCATCTACTAAGTTCGGCACAGTCTTTCGGGAAAACACATGAAGCAAGTGTATATCCTGCAAAGACGAACAACAACGATAATATGAAGGTGGTTTTACGCATATTAGTTTATCAGTTTTTTTACTCCCTCCTCTGTCATGAGCAGATATACACCTTGCGGCAAAGAGAGTGCGAGAGGTATGCCTGCCTGCAAAGAGAGCGTTTCGACAGGTGTTCCTGTAATGGTATAGACGGTTAGTTGCATTGGTTGTTGTGCCAGAACTTGCCATACGCCGTTTTGGCAATAGCAATACCAGTTGCCTTGGTTTGCGTTGGTTGCTGCCGTTTCATCGCTATGCGGATTCATGTCGGTTAGAGAGAGGATACCTTCCATATTATTGATGAAGCGTACATAGACAAAGTTGTTGTCGGCAGAATAGTTCCATAGAGCCGTTACATCGGGAGTAATCGTAACGGAATCTTCTCCTGCTGCGAGGTAGAACGGAGATGGTTGCAAAACATGTATGTTATCGGAAGTGAGGTAGAAGTTGCAATCATCTGCCACAAACATAGTGGCATTGGAAGTGCCTTGCCACTTTATTTGTATAGTCTTATTGCTCCAATCGGGCAAGTATATCTTATACTTGGCGCGAGAATCGACAGCGATAGTGTTGGCAGAGGGGATATCCAGCAGGTCGCTCTGCGTTAGACAGGTTTCTGTCCAGTCGGTCAATGTAAGGTTACCATCGCTCAATATACGGAAACGCAGATAGAGTGTGCCGTCTAAAGAGCGGTGGGAAAGGTCTTTGAGGACAGAGGGCAGGAAATCGAAGTGTCGTGTATCTTCGCCCTTAGGGATTGCCACCGAGAAACTATCCAACAAGGTCTCATCGGGGTTGAGAGGATCGAAGAAGCAAGATGACCCTATATAGACTTGAAGGTCGGTATTGCCATCGAAAGAGAAACGAATATGCCGATCAATCCAATCTTTGACGGGTATATTATAAACTGCGTCAGGTTGGGCAGTTGAAAGTGCTACAGGAGTGTTCAGTGCAATGGTCGGTGTTGCTGCAAGACAGGGTTCAAAGCGTGGGTCCATAACAAAATAGAAGGTGTAGTTTGTGATGTTACCTGCTTCTGCTGTGACGCGTACTTGTGCAAAGCCCGGTACTCCTTTGGGCTGTTCGATGAAGACAGTGGCAGCAGGGTCGGTGGGAGTAGCATTCACTTTCGGCAGTTTGGTTACCGTTGTCCGGTAACTTGTTTCTCCTGCAATGAGGGTGAATGGTTTGCCATCGATAGTGAATGAGGAAAGAGAAGTATCTCTGCTGCGTCCTTCAATAAAGTGGAGCGTATAGGTCTGAGCATTTCCTGCTTCCGCCGTTACTACGATAGTGGCCGTTCCAGGAACAGATGAGGCTTGCATGATGGAAACAGTAGCCACAGTGTTAGTTGCTTCTGCGGCTACTACAGGAGAGGAGGATGCTACCTCTACATCGGTATAGTTGAGTGTAGCCGATAGGAAGTTCTCTAAAGGTTCACCGTCGATTGTAATACTCTTGAGTGTGGCATCGACATTCCCTGCTGCAGGTGCAGCCGAAGCATTGACCGTATATGTTTTATCTCCAAAAACCAGATGTGTTGCTGTACGATTGAATTGAGGTACTTCTCCGTTGTAGGCTTCGTAGCGAATTTCTGCTGCTTTTACTGCCTTCATAATTGCCGCCTTTGATGTTCCTGCGGGCAATACTGCAGTAATGGTAAGTGCATCGTGGTCGATAGCCGCAGGGACACCGCCAATAATGACCTCTATCAGGCGACTTATTTCCTGAAATTCTTCTATCTTCAGTACGCCTTCAGTCTGTGGATAGAGGCGTACATAGAACTCGGTTTGGTAGATGTCGTTAATCCATTGAGATGTGAGGCGTGGTCGAACGGTAATCGTATCATCGGGCATATCGTATTGTTGGTAGACACGGCTATAGTGGGTGAGTTGACAATCTTTGCCATTAACAAAAGCCATGTTTCCTCCATTCCAAGTGATTCGATAGGTTTTGTTTATCCATTCGCCCAGAGGCCATAGATGCACATAGACTGAATCGACCGGGAGTACTCGCAGGGAGGTATTCAGTCCCAGGGTGTTGACATACTCCCTGCATCGTGCATTGACCGAGGTGGAAACAATATCGATGGATGCTTGTGTGGGATTGATGAGTCGTACATAGGCAGGAATAGAATAGGTAACACCTTGATTGTAGAGCATATCCCGATAGTTTCGGTCGTAAACGATGGTATAATAGAGTTGTCCATTCTCGTCGTACTGCTTGTCGGGTACTTCGAGCATTGGAAAAGACAAATTGTATTGGTCGGCTACTTGCAGCATCTTAGCCACCAATGAATCGCTGTATACACCAGGTGTGCAAGTGAGATCTATCCATATCTCGGGTGGATCGGCGGTTGTATCTTCGGGATAGTAATAGATAGTAAGCGGCAATGCATCGGTGGTTGCAGTGAACCAGTATTCTCCTGCTGCGAATGACCCTGAGTATTCGACATCTACAGGAATGGCATTCTCACAACTCTCGCCTACTGCTGCACGAAGCGTGATGGTAGAGATGAGTGTCAATAGTATTAATGTCAGTCTTTTCATATTCTTATCATCATTTCGTTACTATCAGTTTTATTGTTTGCCATGCACCTTGTACGATGTAGGCACCTGCAGGCACGGAAATTTGTATGGTTTGGTCTTGTGCCATGTCGCCTTTCCACAACAACATTCCATCTACGGAATAGACACTCACTATCTGCGATATTGATGTCTGCAACAGAATACCATTGTGGTTGATAGCAAGCAAAGAATTGCTCAGTATGGTAGGCAATGATGTGTTGCGGGCTACTATTGCTTGCAAGGTAGATGCGCTGAATGATGAGAGTGAGGAGTAGTTGGTTGTGTTGGTCGGACTCATTACCAACATCGTTTCCCAAGGCATAACGATATGTCCGATTTCTTTGCGTACAAAGTCGTGTGTTTTGCTCTTTGTGTCGGGTATAAACACACGCCCTGTTATGTCGGTTGTAGTATCGTTGGCAAATGTTGAATTGCCCTGCATATACACTACACTATCGGGTTTATCCATATAGTCTATATCGAAGAAGCCCGATTCTGAAGTGATAAAATCCTCTATGGCGTTTTTACCATCGATTGTTTGTGGTCCATAGCCTTCGAATATAAGGTACTTACCTGTCCAATAGTTATCTCGACCTGCGGGGAGGAATAGCGAGTAGTTCTTGCCTTTCTGCATGATGATATCTGTTGAGGAGCGAGTATTGCCGTCCTTGTCAGTATAGGTAGAGGTAGAGGCAACAGGGGTGGCATACTGCCATTTTCTGCTATAATCGTTGATATTACTTTCTACTTTCCACATTGGATAGCCGAGTTCATCTCCTTCATCTTCGATTTGTTCGTAGAGATAGTAGTTCGCATCGGTCGCAGTATGTCCTGCGATAGCAGGGTTATAGTGTGTGAGTGGTATAGGAGTTAGTTTGAGTGTCTTTTGGCATATCTCTATTAAATCCATATAGACGCCAGAGCCTTTGCCTGACAGTATGTCGGGTATGAGCGAGGTAACGATACCTTGAGCAAGTACCCCATCGGCTTCCCCTTGTTTTTGAAGAAATGTCTCTGTTCCCTTATCGGCAGAAGTCAGTCCGTATGCAGAGAGGCTATCGTCGGGCAATGTTTCCACTACATAGATATTATGCACATCGTAAGGCGGGCAGATGGTGTACCATTGGTTGGAGTCGAATGATAGCATAGTATATAGTCCGTGCGCAATAGTATAAGGGGTTGCATTTTTCACCTCTGAGAACTCGTGGTTGCCTGCCATTGATATAGCGGTACTGACTGTTGGAGTAAATCCTGCTAAAGTGACAGATGCATTCCGCTTAGTATAGTCGTTGAGGCGTGTATAGAAGAAGAATGCATTCTTGCGGGGAGTACCATCTGCCTCTTTGCTTTCGACCATAACATCTCCACCCATTGTGAGTAGTCCATTTGCGCCCATAAGTGGTATGACACTTACATAGTTGTGGGTATAAGTATTTGTTCGCTCTGCACAATCGCCCGGTAGATAAGGGAATACATAATATTTGCCATTGTCGGATACAGGGGTTAGAGAAGCAGTGCCATAGGTAGGATTAGTAGTTGACAAATCAAGTGCAGCCAATCCTTGTTCGTTGGGAGTTGCTACTTCTATTGAAGTACGGCACAGCACCTCTTTTGCTGTATTGACCGGTGCTTTACCTTGTTCTGCAGAAGCATCGCAGGCATATACTTGGCAGTTATTGAATGTACCGCCGTCTATACGAGTTTTGATTGGTAGTCTGAGGTCTGTGTAGTCTTTATACCAACCATGCGCTACTACATCGACTACATCTTTGAACTCTTTGGCAGAGTAGGTAGAGAAAGTTCCATTGAGTATTCGTACTGTAGGATAGTCTCCTGATTTTGTATCGGGAGTTGCAACCGATGTTCCTACTCCGAAGTTCTTTGTTCCAAACATTTCCAACAAACGATAGCATATAGCCATAGATGCGACATAGAACATACTATTGTTGCCTGCAGTAGTGAGTTGGTATTGTCCTCCGTTGAAGGTACAACGCCCGAAGCGAGTACCCAAGTCAATGGAAGGTGCGTCGCGGTGTGTAGCGACCGGTAGTGATAGTTTGCCATTGGTTGCCTGTGTGCCTGATGCAGCAGGGTAATAGTCATCGAAATTGATGCAACAAGAACGGTACTCGACTTCATAAGCCGATGATCCTATAGGTCGGATGGCTATTGGTGCTGCCGTCATAGATACTATCTCTGCCAATATCTTATATATTGGATTAGAGGCGGTGGAAGCAGATGTTGCGCCGCCTGTGAGGTAGTTGTTACCTTTGATATGGAAGTTTACTGTGAAAATGTTTTCATTTACCTGCTCTCCACTTGTACCGATGGCAAAAGGTGCAGCCATTCCTTTAGGGCAACCGTTTAGAAATGAGTTTAAGTCTATTTCGTCGAGTGTTTTTGATTGTACTGATTTGACTTGGTAGTTGTGGAGATAGACATCGACTTTTTGTTGGTCGGTCCCTTGTAGATAGAAGAAGCCTTCACTTTCGGTCTTGTTTCCTGCATAGGCGTTCTCTACACTGCCTGTAAACCAGAGTTTACGGTTGTTGATATTGTTCAAGATAAAGTTATAGGTTGATGCTTGCCGGAAGTCGGTAGGAACATAGTAGTCGTTACCATCGGAGCAGGTTACTCTGCTGAAGGAGAATATTATGTCTTCGCCAGCAGGCAGGGTGAAGCCAAGAGCAGAGAAGAAAGATGCTTCCAATTCCGTAAAACGCATGGAGGTATATAGCATGTCCATTGTACCTTTTTGGGAGAGGTACAGATCGGACAAATAATCTGCGGGTAGTTTTGGTGTGAGGAGTGATGATACATTGTCGGGCTTTATACCAACGGGGGAAATAAATGGTAACCCGAATGCTGCTACTCCACCCGAATAGTTATTGGAGGAATAGTAATAGGTTTTATCACGATTCAGCCAGCCACTTTGGAATATGGTTGTTTCATTTAATGAGAAAGCGGTTCTGAAGATATACCATTGTTCTCTTCCTGCAGTAGCGTCGATCGATTGATTGGTGTTGGCATCGAAAACGAATATGTAGGGTACTCCTGCTGTTAGTCCGAGCGCATCCGCCATTGTAGTGTTAAGTTGAATAGACAAGAAGAGTCGGTCGAACTGCATTTGACCATTGCTATAGATTGCTGTCCGTATATCAGATGGCAGCAATGATTCCAATGCAGCATATTGAGTTGGATAGATGGATTCAGGTGTTATGGCGTATTGTGTTGCATAGATTGTATGCAGACCCAATACCCATGAGAATACAATGGTACAGAGTAGTTTTAGAAATATGTTATGCAAAGTCTTTATCATAGTATTGCGCGTTTCATTGTTATCCACAAGAGGTATGTTATTGCCAATAATATACAAAAGGCGTTGGCATCGTTGAGTGGTACTGCCCATTGGGCGAAGTCAGTATAGATGTCGGGCGTATATCCGTCGCCATATTGTTCGTACCACCATGCTTCCAAGCCTGAGAGATCTGTTGCGCCCGTAGCATAATACTCGTCGAGCCATTGCTGCCATACAGAACCTATACCACCCCCTATTACAGGTGCGTATTGTGTGAGGGGTGTAGAAGATTGCGGGGTGGAAGCAACTGCCAAGTAGGGAGCAGCGGAGGGCGTACCTGCAATGATGCTGCCCCGTTGGAGGGAGGGCAAAACAAGACTGTAGGTTCGTTCGGACATGGAGGACTGTCCCTTGTTGACTGTTATGTTGTTGGTTGAAGGTTGCAAAGGAACAGCAACACAGGATGAAGCAGTCATCGCCGAACTATGTTGATAAAGAGAATGTGGAGAAGAACTCCTTTGTGATGATTGCATCGCTTTATGCGATATCCTGTGTTGCTGAGATATGCTCAACTGCTTGGTTGAGTAGTTGGTATATATGGTTTGATTGTCAGCCGGAGGACGGACGAATGGTTGTTGTTCGGGGAAACAAGTATAGTTATTGTTTGTTTTATGGATGGTTGACACACCATAGAACATAGTTGCTGCTGCGACAGTCAGTAGCGTTATGGAAAATACTATGTTGCGATGTAGTGTCATTTATTTTGTTGGTGTGATGACGGGTTTATGCGTTTGTGTGTTTATTTCGTTTTTTCTTTCCTGGCAGTCCATTTTTGTATGGTGGGTTTGAGCAGAATCAGTATGAATGAGATTACCCACAGTATGTGTTCGGCACATACAAGCCTGTGAGGTAGTACGAGCATGGCTATACACCATACGCATAGTACTATAGCGCATGGTTTTTCCCAGTATTTACGCCAATGCCAGAAGATAGCAGGTAGCGGGTTAAACGGTATAATACACCAATTCCATCCTGTAGCAGGCAGTGTGGAGAAGAATACAAAATAGGTTACAGCAATACCGATGATGGTTTGTAGCGCAAGCGAAAGACAATCGATCCACGATATATGGAAGAACAGGTTTAGTACGGAAAGGAATAGAAGGAACAAAGTTACTACTATGGGCGATATAGGAAATGGTTTGCGTGGTGTATCGGGCAACAATTCTATACCGCTGCTTAGTAGTTGCTTGCCGGCTACTTGTGCCTGTTGCCATGTATCGGCGAGGTCTGCAGGTAGCATCAGTTTGTCTTCGGGCGGATATTGTTTATCCATATCTCCTCCTTCGAGCGTCATCAGGATGAATATGTTCCAACTATGCAAAGCACGATTATAAGATAACTCTCGTATGGTGTTGTGCTGAAATTCCTCTGAGAAGGGAGCATAGATGATCGGTATGGTATCCAAGGCTTGATGCAGGAGATTCACACAAGATATGGCGCATCCATGATGCAGATAATCCCATGGGAGTATTCCTTGCATTATGTGTTCGTCGAGTACTCTCCATAGTTGTTGTTTGACGACAGGTGGCAGATTCATAGGGTATTCTGTAACGCCCCTTTGTTGGTCGACATAGTTTTGGAGGTACTCCTGTGTTGGTATGGCAAGCATACCCATGCAGAGGTCTCCTTTGAGGAAGCGCCAAAGGTCGGTGGATACTTGTTCGCTCTCGTAAGAAAAACAATAGTCGAGTTGATAAGTGGGGCATTGCAGTCGGAAGCAGGCATGTCCCCATAGCGAACAGAAATCGTCGCCAGGTGCTGCGACCATAAGAGATGCTTTGACGAAGTTATCTGCAAGGCGGTTGATTGTATCGTTAGAGGTCGCAGTATGTGCCTGTGCAGAGATTATGTATATTCCGCACAACAATAACATAATATATCTCATCCAACGCCTCATTGTGGTTTATACTATATAGCAGGATTGTGTTTCGTTGGTTCAGGTATGCGAGACACAATCACCATTCGAGGCTCTACTGTTGCTGAAAAGGACTTATTCATTTTGCATTGCGCAAATATAGAATAAAATCTATGCAGTAAATCCTCATTAGTTGTTAATTATTTCTAAATATGGTGCAAAGGTATAAAGATTATCTTGATATAACAAACATTTGAGCGACTTTTTTATGTCAAATACCCCCCCCCCGTTAAGGTGTTGATTTCGTGTGAGTTGTGTATTGTTTATTGAAAGAAGAAAGTTGATAGTTGATAGAAGTTGAGTGTTTAGAATTGAGAGTTGAGAGCAGTTTTTTAGTTGATGAGTTTAGGAGTTTATGTGTTTAGGAGAAGTTTAATGG
>CAVEFV010000051.1:0-15578 GCA_963615025.1 Firmicutes bacterium CAG:95
GTGTTTAGAGTTGAGCGTTGAGGGCAGTTTTTTAGTTGATGAGTTTAGGAGTTTAAGGGGTTTAACGGGAACTTATTGTTTGTTCTTCGAAAGAGAGTCGAGAGCCATAGCACGCTATGGCTCTACAGCGGGCAATGAACAAGTAACAAGTAACAATTAACATTTAACAAGTAACAATTAACAAGTAACAAGTAACGATAACCATTAACAAAAAAGGCTGCCGTGGGGCAGCCTTTTTTGGTTGGATGAGGGAGGGATTATTTAACAACCGTACCCAATACATTGTAGCGAACGCCGTCTTTGAGGATATAAAGTTGGCCGTTCTCCATAACTTTTTGAACCTTGGCGGTTTCGTCCATAACATTATCAACGCCTGTAGCCTTAACACCGGTGAAGGTGTAAACACCGTAACCGACATTACCAGCATAAAGATAGATAGTAGCCACATTGTCTTTTACCTCTACGGAAGGAACAGCGGTACGGAATCCGTTGACACCTGTACCCATACCTGCATTCGGGAAGAACCACATCGGGGTCATATCGGCAAAGGCTTTGGAAGCATCTTTATACTTATAGAGTGCAAAAGCAGATGCAGGCGTACCTGCTGTGTTGGTGGCAGCCATTACGAGGAAATAGTCGTCGCCTATCTGGAACTCAGCCAAGCCATTATGCCCTACATTCAAAGTGCAAGCATCGCCTTCGTTGTTTACGATTTCGAGACCTGCCTTGCAGTTCTTGAAGTCGTCAGCCAATGTACCGTCCATATTGAAGAGCGTAGGCAGAGTTGACCAACCATCAATATAGAAATAGTTGTCGTCGACAGGGAATATCTGAGGAGCAGTACCCGGGTTCGCAATCATTGCACCATCGGTGATAAGATAGGAATTATCATTAACGGGGTCAACATAAAGCACCACCTTTTCCGCTTTGGCAGCCACACCATTGTCGATGACCCACTTGAAAGCAGTCATGCTATTGGCATCTTGTGCCATAACAATGGCATGTGAATTTATATCGCCATACACACCAAATGCATCGAAACGATAATTAATCTTGTCGAACTCTTCTTCGGTATTATCCCACAGACGCTCTTTGATGAGTTCGGTAGCCGCACCGGTAGCAGGGTCAACCTTGTAGATGAAGAAGGTCTGGCTGGAAGTGAGACATGCGCCAATGAGCATATTGCCAGCATTATCCAATTTCACATCGTTGTAAGCAAGTGTTGTAGCAGGCGACCACACGCCATCTTCGCCTTGCACCTCGAATAGGTGTTCTCCGGTGATAGGAAGGATAGAAAGTTTTTTACCTGTAGCCCCATCCACTACCGTGAACGCCTTGGCATCACGGTTGATGAAATACATCTTGCCATCTTTAGCCACCATGCCACGAACATAGTCGGTAGGACCGGGCATGTTGTCGGCATAATTGCCTGCTTGAGTAGAAATAATCCACTTGTTCTCCAGAGTATATTCGCCATTCTCGCCACGAGCGGGATAGGTGTAGGTATCTTTGTTAGCCGCAGCGGATGCTTCAAGCCAAGAAGTCTCACCGCGTAACTGAAGATTGGTATCATAGCGAGAGAAAACAGCCTTCACATTCACTTGTGTACCTACAGGATAATCCGTATCAGTAAGGTTGGAGTATTTGTACAATGCGATCTCGTTCAGACCATCGGAAACATAAGGAGTTGTGTATGAGGATGATCCTGATCCACTCGTCACATATTTGGAAAAAGTAAGACCTTTTACCAATACCAACTTGTTCAGATAAGAAGCCGTGTCGGCAACCAACTGAGAAAGAGCCACTTCTGTAGGACTAACGGGTGTACCAGCCATTTTGCTGACAACTGTTGCGTTGCCCAGTTGGGGCGAGCCATGATAGTTTGCCTGAAATGTACCACTGAGTGTTACTTCCTCTCCATTCGCCACACCATTGTCCTTGCCATAGCAAAGGATGGCACCTGTGGCATCCTGAATCCAGAAATTGCTACCAGCAGTGTAGGTAACCGTACCTTTTACTTTGGTTTCCGTACCATCCGCCAAAGCAAGCACCTCTGCCACGGTGTTGATATACTCGCCAAAGCAAGCATAGAGTTTGCCTGTGGATTCGGGAGTTATCTTGGTAACGGGAGTTCCTGAACCTGCTTCGTTATCGAACCAACCACGGAACGATTCACCCTCTTTGTAAGGAGCATTGAGAATGAACTCACCTTCTGTGATTTCGGTAGGATTGGCATAAGCATGCTTCCAAACGGGTTGGAAAGCAGCCAAGAGAGCCTCACCACCTGTCATATCGACAGCGTCTATATAATCGGCTGAGTGATTCTTGTCTTCACCAAAGAAATTGCCGAGACCAAAGCGCATTTGCAGAACAGCTGAAGATGGCAATGTCTTAGGACCATTTGCAGCATCACCTTTTTTATATTGTTTTTTTGCCACAGAATCCAAATAAGCAGGCAACCATTCCCATTTTGCTTTATAGGTATCATCTGCGAAGAACTGCAATATAGTTTTCCCGTTTACGTCTGCACCAACAGAGGTAGGAATACCTCCATTGGAATTCCCTACTCCCAATTGTTGTTCATAGGCTTTCCAAGTTGTAACAGCCCCTGAAAATGCGTTCCAATCAGCATTCAAAGCCTCGTACATGTCTTTTTTACTTGTCCATCCGTAGTCGTTGGTAACCCCCCCCTGAAGGTCGTAGGTAACCTCTCCTGCGAATGAAGTAGCCGCTAACAAAAGCGCACTACATAATACAGTTAGTTTTTTCATAAATAGATAGATTAATGTTAGTAAATTGTCGTTTTGTTCCGCAGAACGCGTCAAGCAGTACGCCACAACGGTTAATTTGTTATCTTGTTATTTCTGTTTTACAATACAATTATCTTTTTTGTTTGCCCCACTTGCACAATCAGCACACCTTGCACCGCCGGCAGAACAGTGGTTCCTATGTTTGTTGTTCCCATAGCCAGCGGGATACCCAAGAGGTTATAGACCGCATAAGGCAGGGCTTGGTCGGACACGATAGCCCCCTCGGACACATACCAGGGGTTCTGCTCATCTGATAGCAATGCCGTTGTTGGTTGTATGGTAAGCATCAGTGTATCGGAATTGACCCATCCATCGACAGAGGAGGCACGGACACGGAGGTAGTAGTCGCCTGCGGACAGGTCCGTATAGGTAGCCTCGTTGGTATAGGCATCGGTGTTGAGTGTTTTGGTATTACGGGGTGCAAAACTCCCGACGGTAGATAACTCGACACGGAAGGCGCGGGCATTCTGTTTGTCCCAGACTACACGCAAGTCGGAACTGCGGACCACCTCGTTGTCGGCAGGCGAGAGAATGAGAGGAACAGGCACCGGCAGGGACATCGTGGTAAAGGTGGAGATGTCGGATATGATCTGCACCGAGCCATAGGAAGCCGTACAACGAAGATAGTAGGTAGTGGTCTGTGCCAAAGTAGAATCGGGGATTTGACAATGAGGAACGGAAGTTTCTGCCCTATATATCCTGTCTTCGGTACGCATCTGGATGGAGCGGCTAATCTCGAAGGTATAGCGCACATTCTCTTCTGCGACACTATCGCAGGTGATGAGAGGCATGAGCGGTATATCGGTTTCCGCTTTGGCAGGGTACACCACAGCGAACATCTTAGCCGTGAACCTACGGGCAGGCGTTAGCAGTTCGTCAGCATTCGCTCCACGGGCAACCAGTCGCCAATAGTAGATACCTGCATCGGTTATGCGGCTGACCTTACCCGAAAAGAAGGTGGTGTCGGCTGTTTCGTAGGACTCGATGATATTGTTGAACTCTGCGTCGGTTGCTATCTGCACAAGATAGGAATCGACTCCGTCGGCTGTAGTCCAACTGAAAGTGGAAGGCACGAGTTGCACCGCTTCGTCGGCCGGAACAAGGAGTTGCGGAGGCGTTAAAACCGTCTTCACGGCATTGCGCACCATTGGAGGGTATTCGTTCCCATAGCGGTCGACCACCGCCACAGCATAGGTATGGTTCAGGCGTAGGGGGACGGAACAGGAATTGGTGTAGGTGAGTCCCACCAAGTTTTCGGGATTGAAGAATACGCCCGTTCGAGATTGATAGTCGTTGGGAATACAATAGACGGCATATCGCAGGTTTTCGGCCGGTGCAGTCCATGACAGTTTGCCGGTACTGCCCGAATAGGTAATGTTGCTTACATAGAGTGCTTCTGCAGGGCGTTCCCATGCTTTCATGGGGGGCAGTGCAGGATAGCGATAGACAGTATTGCGCAAGTTACGGACAAAGCCGTCTGCAAAAATAGCATTGCGAATGGAAAAGAATACCGAGCCTGTAGCCGAGTTACGGTCGTCGTTGCGCAGTACGGTTACCTGGTCGGAAGTCTCGGTAACAGGATAGGAGGTACCGGCACTTGCAACAGAGTGGCTTGCATAGAAATGCCGTCCGAACTGATTGCTCACTTTCGACCACCAAGCAGAGAACACGGCAAAACTATAGGAGGACTCGATGTTCCAATACATCTGTGGCGAGACATAGTCGATAGTACCCCGACTGAGCCACGCCAATGGGTCGGAATAGATACCATTGTACTGCCAATCGGAGAAAGGCATTTTCTCGACGCCATACTTGGCGGCATGAGCATCGGAGGAAGCCACTTGCGGAGCAGGACCTATACCAAAGGTAACCCAAGGTTTGACGGCTTTGATGGTGTCATGCACCAAGCGTACCATCTCGTTCACATTCTCCCGCCGCCAATCCGCCTGCGACAACCCGAGAGGATTGTTGGCGGCATAGAGGTCGGCATCCATGGACATGGGTGTACCGGATAGGTAGAAATAGTCGTCGAAGAGGACACCATCGACATCGTATTTCTGCAATATATCTGCCACGACTGCAGCAATACGCTCCCGCACTTCGGTTAGTCCGGGGTTGAGTATGGTGGCATCGCCATAGGTCATCAGCCATTCGGGATGGGTTTGGGAATAGTCGGTCGGCAGATTGCCATAGGTCTCGGTGGAAGAGGCATAGCGATAGGGATTGAGCCATACATGGAGTTCCATACCCCGGTTGTGTGCTTCCTGCACAGCAAGAGCGAGGGGATCGTAGGTAGGTTCTCCTCCACGCGTACCGGTGAGGTACTTGCTCCATGGTTCGTATTTGGAGCGATACATCGCATCGGAAAAGCCCCGCACCTGGAAGCAAGCGGCATTCATATTCGCCATTTTGAGGGAGTCGAATATCTGAATCAGTTCTTTCTTTTGCGCTTCTGCCCTATCGGCACTACCCCATGAGTTTTTGGGCCAATCGATAGCCCAAACGGTGGTTATCCATGCTGCACGAAACTCGCGTTTAGGAGCCGCAGCAGAGAGCAACTGCCATGAGAAGACGGACAGCAGGAGAGGCAATATGTAGCGCAGGCTCTTCATTGGTAAATACATGGGTTTAGAACAACTTCGAGGGGTTGGGGTTGATGGTTACACCATAGATTTCGACGCCTTCGATGACGGTTTCCACTTTGCCTGTTGCAGGGTTGTAGCGCATCAGTCCGGAAGGAGCATTGGTTTCATTGCCATCGGAACGGAAGCCGAAGTAAACGCATCCTGTTGTTTCGTCCAACACCATTTGGCATACACCCACCACCTCTGAACCGGTACCCTCGTAGAGAGCAGGTTTGCCGGATGTGTTCACCTCCAATTCTTTTCCCGACTCGTGGAGTATCTTATACTGTTTGAGGTTGGTTTTGCTATTGCCTATGGCATCCAAAGCCGCAATAGACGGACAGCGATAGAAGCCATTGGAGCCTGCGTCGAAGACGGTAAAGAAAAACTCTTTGGTCTTGGCGTTGTAGGCAAAGGACTTGGGATACATGGTGGGGAGTGCGATGCCTGACTCAGGAATGGGAGCAGCCCCTTTTGAGACCGGTTCTTTGTAGATGTCGGCATCGGTGAAACGGAATATGCCGTTGGCGTTATAGAACTTTGTCCAATACCAAGTGCCTTCGACCTTGCCGAACATACCGCCTATGGCACCATATTCGATACCCCGTCCATAGTAGCCGAGCGTGGAATGCTGCACATAGTAGGGGAACTCGGTTGCACTGTAGATCTTGTTACGCTCTTTGGTACGCACGGCGATGATGCCCGTATTACGGTTGGCATAGTAGAGCGTACCATCTTCGATATACCCATAGAAGGGGTCGTCGAAAGCGGCTTGTCCGACATTAGTGATAAGGGTTTCCACTTTGGAACCATCTTTGGCAATAACTGATATTTTGCCATCTCCCAATACGCCATCGGAGTCGTCCACATAGTAGAACTGCTGGCCGGCATCGAGCATATAGACGGAGGAGTCAGCAAAAAGGATATTAAACGCATGTTGTCCGGAGGACACTCCCAAGTCGAACGGCATAATCTTCATGTCGGCAGGTGCGTCAGATGCCAATTTGAGTGCCATGATATTCCCCCCGCGCACGGCATAGTAGAGCGTAGGCACTTCTTTGTTGTAGCCCACCTGTACATTGACGGAGACTTCCTCCAAGGGTCGTCCGTCCAACTTGGCTTGCAGGCGTACTGTTTGCGAGCCTACATTGGAGAATACAACTTCGGGTGGTATTTTCTGATAGACAGTGTCCACCGGCGTATTATCTAACAAGCGTGTGCCTTCGGGGAAAATCCATTGATACTCTTCTGCCCTGTTCTTCGGGTTGGGCAGTAGCATGGAGAAAGATATTTTGGAAGTAAGCACTTCGCACACCTCTTCCTGAATCGGGTTGAGTGTGAGCAATGGCTTGATGTCGGAGATGAAGAGGGGTTGCTTCTTCTGCACTGTTGTGCCGTCGGTTTGACGGATGGTGAGTGTTACGGTATAGGTACCGGTAGCGGCATAGGCATGGAGGACAGAGTCGCCTTCGGCATCGGTGTTATCACCAAAGTCCCACATGGCAGTACCAGCAGTGGGTGAGGTATTGACAAACAGCACTTCGGAGTCGACATAGTAGTCGAGTGCATAGGTACCCGGGATGGAATATTCGAAGGACACGGCATCGGTCGGTAGGTCTTCGACTTTGGGTTCGTGGTCGCGACATCCGGAGAGGAGGGCTATTGCCACGAGGGGCAGTATGTATTTGCAAACAGATTTCATAGTAGAATACGATTTATCAGTTGATTTCTATGTCTTTAGCCACCGTAGTGCCATATACGCCACGGTCGTCGTACACGCGAAGGAGTGCGCGAATCCGGTAGGTACGCTTGTAGGTGAGGTCGTAGCAGTTTTCACCGGCATTGAAAATGAGTTGGTTGAAGGAGATACTATCCCGATAGAGTTCGGTTACTTTATCCGGTATGGGTGTGTCGGTGGAGTCGGCATTCCATTTGAAGTGGAAGACCCACTCATTGGTGTTGACATCGAAAGTGGAGTCGGTGAACTCACGGAAATCGGAACGCAATTGTGTTGTAAGGATGATATTACGAAAATCTTTATACTTCAAGAGGTTATAGAGACTATCTTTGAAGTGCTGTTTGTAGTCTTCGCCGAAATACTTCTGAAAGTTCTCGTCGTCGTAGAGCGCAGGTTTATCCCATTTGAAAGAAGCGAGTGTGCTACTTACAGGGAAAGAGCCTTCGAAATAGTAGGCATGGATGGAGTCGTTCCATGCAGCGACATCTTTATGCACAAAAGTCTTTATCTTCTGGGAGATACGCTTTTCTGAGGCCGTAACTTTGGAGACGGAGTAAGTGAATGTCTGTGTCAGGGGACAATTGACCACTTGTTCGAGGTTTTCGGTGACATTGTACCACACTTCGGAACGGTCGATAGAAACGCCATTGACGCTTGTGTAGTACTGCGCAGTGAAAGGCACATCGGAGCCAGCCGTTACCACTGAACTCTCGACCACCCAATAGGGTTGCGGTCCGATATCTCCGGTGATAACCAAGTCGTCGATGAAGTCATGTTTGTCGCAGGCAGTGCAAGCGAGCAGTGCCAATGCGAGAACGAATATATTTCTGTGTTTCATAGTCGTAAGAGAGTTATTTCCATTCGATATTATTTGATACGGTGCATACGGAAGAGTTCTTCATAGCCCAAATCATGTGTTTCTGCATCCAATGGTAGTCGACATTTCCGGCAGCATCGCAGGCACCGATACGGATGAGTTCTTTTTTATTGTATTTTGTTTCCGTTTCGGTATCGGGGTTGAGCCTGTTCACCCAAGCGTTGGGCGAATAGACGGCTTTGGTTGACGGGTCTTCGTAGCAGTCGGGTTGGTCCCAATAGGCAGCATAGAGGTTGTAGGGACGGCGAAGGCTATACTCGGTAGTAAAGTTGGAAGGTGACAAGGAGTTGGGGTTATACTTTGTTATACAGGTTGTAACGGTATAGACGGGAATGCCATCGTAGAAGATGCCGTTGGTTTTGCTGGAATAGTTATAGCGACGGAGGTCGGTCCACTGTTCGGGTTGCAGGTACATAGCCACATATTTTTGTTGCATGAGGTCGGCAATGGTGAATACTGATTCCCCCGGCAAACGGACAGACTTGAACAGGTCGTAGCGTTTCTGTTCTTTCTTGGTCAATGCTCCGACATTGATGCCATAGCGTTGCATATTGCGTTCGACGGCTTGAACGGTTACATTGTAGGCTTCTGCTTTTTGGTTCATCCAATAGAGCGCTTCGGCTTTGATGAAGAGGAGTTCTTCGGTGGTTATGAGCGCAATGTATCCATTGTTTTTGGTGTACGGATTGGTTCCTGCATCGGTGGCATAGAGGTCGGGGTAGTAGGTATATTTCATATTATTGACATCCATTCCGATATTACTCTCCAACCAGCGCAAATAGTCGGATCCTTTTGTTGATCCTTTTGTGCGGGGTGTCATCATCATCTCGGCACGGGGGTCCAATGCAAAGCGATAGTCGGATGTGGATTGAGCGCCCTCGTATCCGCCAAGTATGGCATAGGCAAAGAACTTGGTCGGTATGGAGGAAGCAAGACGGTTGTTGCGGCTCTCCCAAGCATTGATTTTGGGTGCAGCAGGTCCCCACGGGCAGTTGGACTCGGTTTTGCCACCCGGGTAGTAGTAGAGCGGTTCTTCCCAGTTAGGGTCGTTGAGTACCTCATCGACCATTGTCACTATGCGTTGGCATGTGGCGGGTGTGTTGTCCCAGTTAGGCAGTTTGCGGAGCCACAAGCGGCAGCGAAGTGCTTTGGCATACGCCCCCCATTTTTTCATATCGCCTTTGTAGATACGATCGGCTTGTTCGCTGATGGGCAGTGCGTTTGCTCCGTCGGTCCATGCAGGGTCTTGGTAGAGGCTGATGAGTTGGTCGGCTTCGGAGAACATCCAATCGTAGATTTCCTGTTGGGAGTCGTACTTAGGAGATGTTACGGTATAGGCTTGGGAACGAGGCATATCGGCAAACACATCGGTGGTGAACATAGTGGATTGCAGTACCAATGTGCGTCCGATGAGTTCGTAGTTTTTGGAGCCGTTCTTTGCTGTGAGTTCGAACATAGCGTTGGCATTTGCCCCGAGGTCGTAGAAGTGGCGTCTCCACATAGGGTGCCGATTGACACTGAGGAATTCCCATCCTTGGCTATACGGGTAGGAGCCTGTTTGTGATTTATCGCCTGTGGTGAGTGCCTGGGACATATAGACACCATATTCGGCATGGTCGTAGCATATCTGAGAGGCATAGAAACAGAGCGTGGGCAGTATTTGGTCGACCGTTACCGTAGTCGGGTCATCTTTGGTTGTGTTGACATCGAGAAAGTCCTCGCAAGCGGGGAGAAACAGCACCACCGCCATCAATACACTGAGATACTTAATTGATTTCATATAGCGCAACGGGATTAGAATTTAACATTAAGGGTTATGTTGTAACTTCTTGTGGAAGGCACAGGATAGTTATCGATACCGGCAGAGCCTGTACCACCACCGGAGGTGGAAGCATTGCAGAGCGGGTCGGTTCCTGTGTATTTGGTCAGCACGAAAAGGTTGTTTGCCGTGAAGGCAAGGTTAAGACCTTTCAGCACTTTTTGGGACTTCATGAGTTGTGCAAAGTCGTAGCCCAATGTGACATAACTGAGGCGTATGTAGGAGCCATCTTCTATGAAGTTGGACGAGACATTGTAGAAGTAGTTGGTGATGGTGGTATAGTCGAGTGTGATAGGTTTGGTGTTGGGAACATAGTTTCCTGAACCATCGTCGACAACGCCATCGAAGACGACTTGCCTTCCACGATACTTCTCCAACATAGCCGATTGTCCGTTGGAGATGAGTGAGCGTCCTGTTATATTGACCACATCGCCACCCAATCGTCCGTCGAACAAGAAGGAGAACTGCACTCCATAGACCTCCAATGTACTGCGGAGACCTGCAGAGAACTTGGCTTCGCGGTTACCGATATAGAGGTTTTTGTTGGGGTTGATCTGGGGGTAGCCTTCATTGTCGCAGATTATTCTGCCATCGTCGGTACGCAGATAGTCTTTACCGGTAAGACCTGTGGTGGAGCCACCGAGGTAAGCCGATGTGAAGATGTCGGTGTATTGCGGTCCGGTAATCTCCGCCACATTTTCAGGCAGGCTCACCACTTTACCTCTGTTGAGACCGAAGTTGAGTGCAGCCGTCCATTTCACATTCTTGCGTTTGATGATATCCTGCTCGAGGGTAAGTTCCATACCTTGGTTGCGGATGGCACCTTCGTTACGGGTCTGGAGGATATAACCTGAAGCGGGAGATACACGAACGGTTACGATTTGGTTATCCACTTTGGTGGAATAGTAGGCGACATCGAGACGGGTGCGGTTGTCGAAGAAACGGAGGTCCAAACCTATTTCCCAAGAGTAGGACATTTCGGGTTGCAAGTCGGCAGAAGCCGAAGAGCGTGTGGGGTCGATACCATAGCCATTGTCGGGATAGTTGGCGAACTGTTTGTAGCGGCGGTCGAAGAGATAGATAGGTGCATCTTTACCCACCACTGCGTAGTTGCCTCGCAGTTTACCGTAGGAGAACCAGTTGTTTTTGGTTTCGTTGAGTCCCGGTATGAGTTCGGAGAATACCACACCAGCGGTTACGGAAGGATAGAAATAGGGGGATGTTTTGAGAGTGGAAGACCAGTCCCATCGTCCTGTTACGGAGAGGGAGGCGAGTCCTTTGTAGTCGGCTCGTACTTCGTAGTAATAGCCGAAGGTGCGTCGTTGTGAGTGGGAGAGTGTACGGTCGGTGAGGTACACTTCGTTGGGGTTGGTATTGGAGAGTGAATAGACACCCGGTATGATGAAATCGACACCACTGTTAGACATTGAGATGCCTTTGGATGCCTTCAACTCGCCACCTACCATGAAGTCCATGCCGAAGTCTTTAGGCAAGTCCAAGCGGTAGGTTGCCAAGAAGCCTGCCGTGAGCAGTTGGCTACGACCTGATGAGGAAGAGTACCTGCCCAGTTTGGCTTTGTCCATGTTGGCAATATCGTTGGTAGTGAGATATGGGTCGGTGCGATAGGCTCCGTTGAGATAGTCCTGATAGGCATTGTAGAGTGCCAGATTTGCATTGTACTCTTTCAAGGCTTCCTCGTAGGCTGTTTTCTCTTCGGAAGAAGCAGAAGAACCCGGGTCGGAAGGTTCGGTCGGTTTGGTGTAGGACTGTGTTATATAGGAGTCGTCCCATCGGGGTACTCCGTAGGTTTCGGATGTGGAAGTGCTGGTATCGTAGCCTACCCGTCCTACAAGTTCCAAACCTTTGACGGGTTTGAATGTGATGGAAGCGTTCATCACATTACGCAGGGAGGTTGATTTGCCGCCATCGTTGTAGATACCGTAGAGTGGGCTGTAGGTGGAGTTGTACTTCTTGGCATCGTTATAGTAGATATAACGGGGATAGCCTGTGGGAAGTTGATAGTCGGTTATATCGTCGGTGTTAGACCATCCGTAGAGGCTGCTCATTGCCGATGTTCCTGTGATAGCATCGGCAGAGGTGGAACGGGAGTCGCTCTGCATGACATTGATAGAAGCATTGATGGTAACCCATTTGGCGGGGCTGTAGGATGCTTTGACCAATCCACCGAAGCGTTGCTTATAGTCGTTAGGTATGATACCATCGTTTTTCGACCAATTGGCAGAAGCATAGGCCTGGAACTTCTCGGTACCGCCCGTTACGCTGACATCGTATTTATGGTAGAATCCTGTGTTGAAGAAATTGTGGAGGTTATCGTAGATCTGCTCTCCCGGGTTGAGCAAGGGTCCCCATCCTCCTTGTGCCTTATCGACATAGATTCCTTGTGCGCCCGGTATGTAACTCTTTTGTATATTAGGGAGTCGTGCGGGTGTATCGAACTGCCAACTTGCATTGGCTGTTACGGCTATTTTGCCTTCTTGTGCGCGTTTGGTGGTAATCATGATAACACCGTTGGCAGCATCCTGTCCGTAGAGTGCAGAAGCCGCAGCCCCTTTCAGCACAGTTACATTCTCGATGTCGTTCGGGTTGATGTCGGCAGCAGAAGAGGCACCTCCGCTCAAGGGTACACCATCCATAATGAAGAGGGGCTCGTTGGACTGAGAAGGGTTGATAGAGGAGATACCTCGCACAATGATTTGGGAGCCGGCGTTCGGTGAACTACTTGCGTTGGTTACGGTAACACCTGCTATTTGTCCTTGCAACGAGTTGACAAAGTTAGCGGATTTGCTTGCCGTTATGGACTCGGAAGTTACATTCTGTACGGCGAAGTTCATTCGTTTTTTCTCCTGTACGACGCCCATAGCGGTAACGACGACTTCTTCCATAGCGATGGCTTCGGTGGCAAGTGCGATATTATGCTTCATGCCGGTTACCTTGACCTCTTGTGTTTTCATGCCGACATAACTGACTACGAGTGTAGCCTTGTCGGCGACTTTGAGTTGGTAGTTACCATCGAAGTCGGTTATTGTACCATTGGTTGTTCCTTTTTCGAGGATAGTAGCCCCGATGACGGGTTCTCCATCGTCTTTGGATGTTACGACGCCGGTGACAGTGATGTCCGCCCACGCGAAGAGGGTGGAAGCAGTACAGGCGAGTAAGAGCAGTGTTTTTTTCATGCGCATTGCGGTTAGTTAATTGCAGAAACTCCGTTCTATTCCGTCTCTATTGCAGGGAACAGTTCGAAAGTTTGTCGCAAAGGTAATACTTTTTTCCAGGAAATGTACCTATCCATTGTATGTTTTACAACATATTTTTTGGGGATATAGCAAATTATAGTGCTTGGGAAAGCGGAATTGTGTTATTTTTTTTGTTGTTGCCAGGCGTCGAGTGCTTCTTTGACCGACCCGTAGAGTAGCAACAGGTGTCGTGCCTGTTCGTAGTCGAGTCCGAGTTCGTCGACGAGCATTCGTGTGCCACGGTCCACGAGTTTCTTGTTGGTGAGTTGCATATTGACCATCCGATTGCCTTTGACCCGTCCGAGTTGTATCATGGTGGTGGTGGTAATCATGTTGCAGATCAGTTTTTGTGCAGTACCTGATTTGAGGCGAGTGCTGCCTGTAACGAATTCAGGTCCGACGAGTGCCTCGATAGGGATGTCGGCTTCTGCAGCGACGGGAGAGTCGGGATTGCAGGAGATAGAGGCAGTGAGAATTCCTTCAAGGCGTGCGTGTCGGAGTGCGCCTATGACATAGGGTGTTGTTCCTGAAGCGGCGATACCGATGAGGACATCGGCTTTGTTGATGCTGTATTTCTGCAGGTCCTGCCATCCGCGTTCGAGGTCGTCTTCTGCTTTCTCGACGGGATTACGGAGGGCAGTGTCCCCTCCTGCAATGAGTCCTACGACGAGGGAAGGCGGCATACCGAAGGTAGGGGGAATTTCACTGGCATCGAGCACTCCGAGTCGTCCGGATGTGCCTGCACCCATATAGAAGATTCGTCCTCCCTGTTTCATACGCGGGACGATCTGTTCGACGAGTTTTGTTATTTGCGGTATTGCTTTTTCGACTGCGAGAGGTACTTTTTTGTCTTCCTCGTTCATTTCGACCAGGAGTTCGTGTACGGATTTGTGGTCGAGGTTATCGTGCAGAGACGGTTGTTCTGTGATTTTGGTAAACATACAGGTATCAGTTGGTAGGTTTGGCGTCTTGTGCATGATATTGTACGAGTCCCGGCATGGGTGATTGCAGGATTTGTGCTATCTGCATATTATTGTCGTGCATGACTTTGCGAAGCACATCTTCGTAGTAGTAGGCGATGGAGCCAATAAATCCGACAGGCAGCGAAGGGTACTGTTTGAGATTGCGTATGACGAATTGCCTGAAGTGTTCGTAAACGAGGTTGTAGATGGATTCCTCTTGTATGTTTTCGGCAGCGAATTTAGAGAGTGTGGCAAGGTAGCGGTTGGGGAAAGGTTTGCGGTAGACATTTTCTATGATGTCGGCTTGTGTGACATTGTATTGTTGGAGGAACTTGGTTTTGATATGTTCGGGCAACTGGTTTTTGAGTATGTCCGCCACGAGTCGTTTGCCGAGTACAGCACCACTGCCTTCGTCGCCGAGAATATATCCGAGAGCGGGTACATTCTTGATGATTTTTTCTCCGTCGTAGAGGCAGGAGTTGGATCCTGTTCCGAGAATACAAGCGATACCTTGTGTTCTTCCGAGCAGTCCTCTTGCGGCCCCGACCATATCACTTTCGACATGTGCTTTTGCGGTTTTGAAGCATCCTTCGAGTGCGGATATGACGAATTTGGTTTTCTCGGGAGTGCATCCTGCACCATAGAAGTAGATGTCGGTGATTGTGCCTGCCCACATAAGGTGGGAGAGTTGGGGAAGGAGTTGTGTTGCGATGGAGTTTTTAATGGCGTCGGATGTTTGATAGAATGGATTGATTCCGTCCATTGAGAACTCCGAAGTCTGGCCGTTTGCAGCCATTAATGTCCATGTGGTTTTGGTGGAACCACTGTCTGCGATTAGAATCATGGTATAAGTTTGTTAGTGTTTTGTTTAAGCGGCGCATTGATTAACATTAATGCGGTGCATTGTTTGATGTTAATGCAGCACATTGTTAATTAAATGCGGCGTACGCATTTGTTTAAGCGGCGCAAAGGTAATGATAGTTTTTTGAATGTGCAAGCGATGTAGTATAATTAGGGGAGGAAGGGGAAGTTTTTTGGTTAAGAGTTGAGTGTTGAGAGCAGTTGAGAGTTGATAGTTGAGTGTTGAGAGCAGTTTTTTAGTTTAGGAGTTGAGGAGTTTATGGGGTTTAACGGGAATATATAGTTTGTTCATTGAAGAGGAGTTGAGAGCCATAGCGTGCTATGGCTCTACAGCAGGCATGAGCGATGTTACATTCGATGGGCAGATAACGATTATACAATTGCGATACATTGAGAGCCATAGCACGCTATGGCTCTACAGCGGGCATGAGCAAGTAACAGTTAACAATTAACATGCAGGGAGGGTATGAGAGCCATAGCACGATGTTCTTCATTTCTTTTGCATGAACAAAAGAAACGAAGCAAAGAAAATTCATCGGCTGTGTGTCGGGCGTTGCCAAAAATAGTACTCACTCGTCCTGCGGCTACGGCACAACTCACTTCGTTCAGACAGTACCTCCGCTTTTCGCAGTA
>CAVEFV010000052.1:0-15445 GCA_963615025.1 Firmicutes bacterium CAG:95
GCTGTAGAGCCATAGCGTGCTATGGCTCTCAATTCCCCGCCAATGTTTCCTCCAATGCTTATGCCCGCTGTAGAGCCATAGCGTGCTATGGCTCTCAATTCCCCGCCAATGTTTCCTCCAATGCTTATGCCCGCTGTAGAGCCATAGCGTGCTATGGCTCTCAACTCCTCGCCGATGTTTCCTCCAACGCTTATGCCCGCTGTAGAGCCATAGCGTGGAAGGGCTTCTGACTCCCCGCCGCAGACAGAACAATGTGTTACCGTTTTACCTATATTAACAACCCTTTCAACCAATTAAACTACTCCTAAACTCCTTAACTCCTAAACTTATCAACTCTCCAACTGCCCTCAACTCTAAACCCTCAACTCTCAACAAAAACTCACTATCAACTATTAACTCTCACCTCTCCACTTTTAATCCTAATTCCTCCCTCCTAAATCCCCAATTCCTCAACCCTCCCTTCCGCCAAGCCCCGTCAATCCTACCTATTTCGAAGGTTTAATATAGGATGAATATAAGACGAATATAGGACGAATATAGGAAGAACCTACAAACTACCTACAATCCACCACCCAAACACCCCTCTCCATCAATTAATCATCAAACGTCAATTCTTAAATTATAATAACTGTAGAGCCATAGCGTGGAAGGGCTTCTGACTCATCTTCGCAGAACAAACAATTTGTTACCGTTAAAACCAATTAACCCGTTCAACCAATTAAACTACACCCCAATATATAATCTCCTAACCCCAACCTCCTTATTGTATACTTCCTAAAAATATACTACTTTTGCAACCGCAATCAAACATATCAACTATGCAAACAGACTTGAAAAATACCATATACAGTCAAGGTGCATTAGACTTCGTACAAGTAGCCGCACAAACATGTATCTTGCTCGAACATGCCAACGAAGAAGAAACTTTCAACCTCGTTGAAAAACTATGCCGACTACTGCCGCTGCTCTATCTGAAAGCACATCTTCTACCTTTGCCCGAACAACAATCCGACGACTATCTGCAAGACTTCGTCACAGAAGAAGACTACAATTTTGTAGCCAACGGTATCAAAGAACAACTCGCGGCAGACGACTCCTACCTCGAAGTCTTTGTCGAAGATATGAGATACTCCGATCAACCCATCACCGCATTTATCTCAGAGAACCTTGCCGACATCTATCAGGAACTGAAAAACCTCGCTGCAAACTACCAGACAGATAACGACATCGTCAGAAATGACGCATTACTCCTTTGCTTGCAGAACTTTCGAGAGCATTGGGGACAAAAACTGCTCAATGCACTACGCGCACTACATCTGCTCTGGCTCGATTATCAACAAAAACAAAACGATACGGAGGATAACCTGCAATAAGAATGAAAAAGACCAACCATTTTCCGACAAGAATAACCAAAGAAGAGGTCAATGCAATGCCGTTGGCTACTTTCAAGGGCAAAGTCCATATCATCAACAACCTGCAAGACCTCGACGAAGCAGTCCAATACATCCTGCAACAAGACATAATAGGTATCGACACCGAAACACGACCCGCATTCAACAAAGGAGAACACCACTCAACAGCACTCCTGCAAATTGCCACCCAACAACGATGCTACCTATTCCAACTAATGCAAACAGGACTACCCGACTCGCTCGCAGCCATATTCTCCAATCCCGGAATAAAGAAAATAGGACTTGCATTCAAAGATGATCTCAACGGACTAAAAGAACTGAACCCTTTTACTCCCAATAACTGTATAGACTTGCAGAAAATAGTACCGACCTACGGTATATTCGACTTGGGACTGCAAAAAATATTCGCAATAGTATTCAAGCGGAAAATATCCAAAGTACAACAACTGACCAATTGGGAACAACCTAACCTCACAAAACAGCAAGCACTATATGCTGCTACCGACGCTTGGGCGACATTGCTCATCTATCTTGAACTGCAGAAAACCAAAAAACTGACACGACAGCAATATCTTGCTCTCAAAAACGAAGACCTCAGACTACAACAACTACACCAACAAGAACTACTCGCAGAACGGCAACTTGCCGCCAACCAAAACCAATCGAAATGAATACAATCTATCTCAAACCGCATAAAGAAGAATCTATCCTGCGCTATCATCCTTGGGTGTTCTCAGGCGCAATAGCACATATCGACGGCAACCCGCAAGAAGGAGAACTCGTACGGGTGAAAGACTCTTATGGACACAAGATGGGAGTAGGACACTACCAGATAGGAAGCATCGCTGTACGATTGTTGGACTTCCTGACTGACACCCTGCCTGCTGACTTCCTCCAAACACGACTACAACAGGCACTATCCGTGCGCCAAGCACTGGGATTGATCAATGCTGACAACTCCACATTTCGGTTAGTACACGGCGAAGGCGATTTCCTGCCGGGACTTGTTGTCGATATTTACAACGATACTGCAGTAATACAAGCCCATTCAGTCGGCATGCACCTGTGGCGGTACGACATTGCCAACGCCATCGTCAGTCTGTTACCCTCCGTACATAATGTTTACTACAAATCAGAGGGGACACTACCCTTCAAGGCGCAACTGCAAGACAGGGAAGATACCTACCTCATCGGAGGTGTATCCTCCTGCGAAGCATTGGAAAACGGACTTATTTTCGGCATCGATTGGCTGAAAGGGCAGAAAACAGGCTTCTTTATAGATCAGCGCGAGAACAGAGCATTGGTCGAACGATATGCACGCAACAAAGATGTATTAAATATGTTTTGTTATACGGGCGGTTTTTCAGTCTATGCACTACGGGGAGGCGCTAACAGAGTACACTCCGTTGATAGTTCCGCCATCGCTATAGAACAGGTGAACCATAATATAAAACGCAATTTTCCTAACTGCAACCGACATACTGCATTCATCGAAGATGCCTTCAAATATCTTGATACAACTACCGATACTTACAACCTCATTATACTCGATCCGCCGGCATTTGCTAAACACCGAGAAGCCATACGCAATGCACTGCAAGGCTACAAACGACTCAACGCCAAAGCAATAGAACGCATACAAAAAGGAGGCATTCTATTCACATTCTCCTGTTCACAAGTCATCACCAAAGAAATGTTTAGACTCGCTGTATTTTCAGCAGCAGCACAAACAGGAAGGCAAGTACGCATCTTGCACCAACTATCGCAACCACAAGATCACCCCGTCAATATATATCACCCCGAAGGCGAATACCTCAAAGGACTGGTACTCTACATCGAATAATCCGGGCAAAAAGGACTATCGACGAAGATATATTTCACAAAACTCTTGCAAAAACACTATTTTTTTATTATCTTTGCACTCAAATTGAGGTACTGTGCTTGCACATATAGTAGCCGATAATAAAAGCAAAAACAAAAAACGGGAAAAATACATAATACAGATATGAAAAAGACTTTGTTTATCCTTTCTGCGCTTGTCCTGTCAGTATTGTCTGCATGGGCAATAGAAGAAGACAATCGCGTACTGCTTACTATCGACGGGCAACCATCAACCGTAAGCGAATTCATGTACATCTATCAGAAAAACAGCAATGCCTTGCACAACAACGACCAACAATCCCTGCAAGAGTATTTGAATCTCTTTATTAACTACCGCCTCAAAGTACGCGCCGCACAAGAAGCAGGCATCGACACAACAGAGGCATTCAAGAAAGAGTTGCAAGGCTATCGAAACCAAACCACACCAAAGTATATGGTCAATCCGCAGGCCGAAGAAGCAGTTGTACAAAAAGCCTATGGAAGAATGCTTAATGACCGCCTTGTCCGACATATAGCCATTCGCTGTACTGCTGAGGCTACACCTGCGGAACAGGCAGCTGCTACCGAGAAAATACAACAGGCCTATATGCGCGTAACGCAAGGACTGCCTGTAAAAGTGAAAGGAAAAACAAAGCAAGGTAAAGTCGAGGACTTTGCAGTAGTAGCAGCCGAAGTATCCGAAGACCCGTCTGCAATAGAGAACGGAGGTCTGATAGGCTGGGTAACTCCGTTCCATTATGTTTACCCCTTCGAAGAAGCAGCCTATACAACAGAACCGGGGCAGATAAGTCCTGTATTCCGTACTCCTTTCGGCTTCCATATACTCAAGGTGGAAGATGAAAAACCGCATATAGATATTCGCGCCTCTCATATAATGCGCATGACACCACGAGGCAACGACTCTCTTGCTATCGCCGCAAAACAACAGATAGACTCACTATACCAATTAGTTCTGGAAGGCGCAGACTTTGCTGAACTTGCACTAACCAACTCCGAAGATCGAGGCTCGGCACAACGAGGGGGCGACCTCGGTTGGTTCGGGAGAGGACGAATGGTTCCCGAGTTTGAAAACGCAGCATTTGCTCTGCAAGACACAGGAGACATAAGCAAGCCTATACAGTCGCCCTACGGATGGCACATCATCAAACTGACTGACCGTCGTGGTACTCCCGACTTGGCAGATATGAGGGACGACCTTCTCAGGCAAATACAGCGTTCGGAATACCAGAAACAAATCAACAACGCATTTCTGCAAGGACTCAAAGATACATACTCTTTTGCTGAAAACACCGATGTTCTGAACCAATTCTATGCTCTGTCCGAGAAATATGCTCCGCGCGACTCTGCATTCTTAAACGAAGCATCCGCTTTCAATGGTGTATTGTTCACCTATGCTGACAAGAAATGTACAGCAGCCGACTTCCTCGACTATCTCAAGCAGAACACATTCTCACAACAAACATCTCCAAAGGCTGTTATAACCGAGAAGTATAACCAATTAGTGGAGAAACGACTGCGCGAACAGGAAGATTCCCAACTTGAAAATAAATACCCCGAATTCCGAAACTTGATGCGTGAATACCACGACGGTACGCTTCTGTTCGAAATATCTCTACGGGAGGTATGGCAAAAGGCAGGGCAAGATACGGTGGGTCTGAATGCATTCTTCGCAGGACACAAGCAGAACTATCAATGGGACGAACCACGATATAAGGGCTATGTTGTATATTGCAAAAACAAAAATACCGCAAAAGTGGCAAAACGCATCATACAAAATGCAACACCCGATTCAGTATCCTCCTACCTAAATAACCGCCTCAATGTAGATAGCATTACCTATGTACGCTTCGAGAAAGGACTATTCAAACTCGGAGATAATCCTGCCGTTGATAAATACGCCTTCAAAAAAGGCGATTACCAACCTGCAGAGGACTTACCTGTAGTGTTCGTAGTCGGAAAACAAATCAACGGAGCAGAAGAACCCGCAGATGAAAAGGGCAAAGTACTAACCGATTACCAGGATTATCTCGAGAAACAATGGGTTGAGAAACTGCATAATACCTACCAAGTAAAAGTCAACGACGAGATATTCCAATCCTTGCAAGAAACCCTAACGGCAGAACCTTGAAACAATAAATGAGGAAGCATGCTTTCTGGATATGGCTATCTACGCTTGTGCTACTAAACCTGTTGGCACACTGGTTCTTCTTTCGTATAGACCTCACCAACGATAAACGCTATTCGCTAAGTGAAGAAACGAAGGATCTGCTTCGGCAGGTCGATAGAGTAGAGATAGACCTGTTTCTGGATGGCGGAGGACTTAACTCGGGATTCTTACGACTAAAAGAGGCTACAATCCAATTACTTCGAGAGTTCGATGTCTATGGAAGTGTCCAATGTTCTGTATGCGACCCTGCTAAGATGACCGAACAAGAAAAACAAGCATTGGCTCAAGAGTTAGGTCAATATGGCTATATCCCTACTGCCGTCTACGAACGAGATAAATCGGGTAAGACATCCGAAACAATCGTTTATCCCTATGCGCGACTTCGCTATAGCAACAAAGCAACCATAATCTGCCTGCTGCAAAACAATCGAGGACTGTCGGGTGCAGAAAACTTAAACCACTCAATAGAATCGCTCGAATATCTATTTGCAGAATCCATACAGACACTCACCCAAACCGAGCAGCATAAAATAGTATTTCTCGAAGGACATGGCGAACTGACAGAACACATGACCGCCGATATACAAAGCCTTGCATCTCCCTACTTCGACATTTATAGAGGCACACTTACCAATGATGTATCTTGCCTGAATCCTTTCAAAGCAGTAGTAATTGCAGACCCTCAACAACCTTTCTCCGAACAAGATAAATATATCATTGACCAATATATTATGCACGGAGGAGCTGTCCTTTGGGCAATAAACGGAGTGCGACTATCCGAAGAGGTACTCTCTCAAAATGGCTTTACACCCATACTCCCACTTGATTTGAATATACAAGATATGCTCTTCCGATATGGCGTAAGAGTCAATCCTTGTCTGATAGCCGATTTGCAGTGCCTGTCTATTCCCGTTGATATATCAAGAGACCCGACCCAACCACACTACGAGCCTATTCCATGGTGCTATGCACCTCTCTTGCTCACATCGGCAGCAAGCCCCATTACACACAACATCATGCAGGTATCCTCCACTTTTGTCTCGAACATCGATTTAGTAGGAGACTCTGCAACTCAGAAACGCATTGTACTTTTGGCAACGTCCTCTACCTCACGCCTTATAGGTACGCCGGCTGAAATAGACCTCTCCGATCTAAGTATCAACCCGCAAGCCTTCACTCGATCTTATATACCCATAGCCGTAAGTATCGAGGGACAATTCTCATCCCTCTTTGCTCATCGTATGCTCCCTGAAGGACTGATAACCCAAACAGAGAAAAAAACGGAAACAACCTACGCCAAACAAATTGTTGTCGCCTCTGGCTCAGTCCTGCAAAACGACTGGCAGAATGGGCAACCCTTGCCCTGTGGCTACGACCGCTATTCGAAAATGCAGTTCGGAAACCGCGACTTCTTCCTCAATTCCTTGCTTTGGCTTACCGACCAAACAGGATTAGTCAACCTCCGACAAAAGACAATACCATTGCGCCTGTTGAACACAACCCTCGTCAACGAAAAAAGAAATATATACACAGTCTACGCCATCGTTCTGCCACTCCTATGTCTGGCAATAACGGCTATGGCTGTACTGACAACACGACGCTTCAAATATAAGCATTAAATACTTAAGACCTATGCGAAGAACATCCACACTACTTATTGCCTTCCTATGTCTTACTTGGATGGGCTTATCCTGCCTGCAAGCACAGAACTATCCTACCGATACCATCAAAGGAAAAGTGTACTATAAGTATGCTGTCCGGAAAGGAGAAGGTCTATTCCGTATTAGTCAGAACTTCGGAGTGTCGCAAGAAGAAATTATACGCTCCAACCCCGAACTGGGCAGCAGCGGTCTTAAACTGGGGCAAGTGATTCTCATACCTTATGTGGCCAAAACAGACTCTTCGCAATACATCGTCCATCAAATCCTGCCCAAAGAAACACTCTATGGATTAAGCAAACAGTACGATGTTACTATCAAGGAAATCACTTTGCTCAATCCTGTTACGACCCAACGAATGGCCATCGGAGACCGACTGCTCATACCTCGCAAACCAATAAAGCAAACAGCATCTATTGAGGAAGAAAACAAAGAAATAGCACAATCCCAACAGCAAGAACCCATTGCCACAACACCGCTCAACAGGAAAGAAGATACTCTTCTTCTTCCTCCTACTCTGCAAGAAAAGAACGCCACTGCGCAAGATACCGTCGAAGCCACCACCAACGACACGCTCCCCGATGATACCGCTCCCACACCAACGCCTCTGCGCATCGCTTATCTATTGCCCTTAATGACGGATGTCGCCCAACGAGACATCTCTATCGACCGCTTTGTTGAGTTCTACGAAGGCTCCCTCCTTGCGCTAAACAAAGCAAGAGACAATGGACAGAAGTTCGAAATCTATGTCTACGATACCGAGAAGAGTGCAGCCAAAGTGTCAAACATACTCTCCAAGCCCGAATGGCTCAACATCGATGCTATCATTGGCCCCGCTTATCCTTCTCAAGTGAGTGTCGTTTCCCAATTCGCTTATGAACATCAAATACCCACCATCATCCCGTTTACCTACAAAATATCCGACTTGGAGCGTAATCCCTACTTGATACAGTTTAACCCCTCCAATGAAACCGAAAACGAGGTGCTGATCGACTATATCCTGCAACAACACCCACGACCCAACTGCGTCTTTATCAATTGGGACGAAGCAACCGACAAAATCAAAGAACTACATACCCAACTCCAATCGACAACCATTACAACTGCCACAGTGCCAACTCATTGTGTTGAAAATGATTCTTTAGCCTACTTTATCAAAGAAGGAGCAGACAACATCCTCATCTTTCCTTCCGAGAAATATACCGACATCAAAGACCTTTTCCGTTATGTTCACCCTCTCTCCAGAAAAGGACTGTCTATGCTCTCTTTCTACACATGGAAAGAACACGCCATTCCACTACCGTCTTTCTATACTGCCATCTTTCATGATGTAAAAACCCTTTCTCTCGAAAAGATATCCTACGACCTCAACTACAACCGCTATTTTGGACACGAATTGCAAACCACCTCCCCTCGTTACGACTATTTAGGCTACGACATCACCTCTTATACCATCCAACTGCTGCAAAACAGGTCTGCCGACACCATCGACCTTTCGCTTAACCATTTTTTCTATCAAGGTCTGCAATCAGATATTGAGTGCCTCCATATTGACGACAAAGGAGGCTACGAGAACCATTCTATCCATATCGAAACGCGATGAAACGACTCTCGCTCGCCATACTGTCCCTTCTCCTCACGCTCAGCGTGCTTTCTCAACCTCGGCTCGAAACCGACGAGTACTATCTCGGAGTACAAGGCGGAGCATTGGCATCGATGGTACGATTCTCGCCCACAGTCACACAATCTGCCCTCAAAGCCTACTTGGGACCTTCTGCAGGACTCGTGTTTCGGTATAGCGGACATAAATGCTGCGGATTACAACTCGAACTGAACTATATGCAACGAGGGTGGCGGGAGACCGAGACAGGCTACCGACGCGAACTGGACTATATTGAGATGCCTTTTCTTACGCACATCTATTTCGGGAACAAATTTCGTGGCTTCGTCAATCTGGGACCGCAAATAGGAGTTCTGGTACACGAAAAACACTATAACCTTCCTGCCGAATGGAAGACACAACACTATCCTGCCGATTCACGCTTCGACTGGGGAATAGCCGTCGGAGTAGGGGCATTATATCGTAGTGTGGCAGGCGTATGGCAGTTGGAGATGCGGTTTAACTATAGTTTCGGAGATATATTCAGCAATCACAAGAGCGATTATTTCGACAACTCCAACGCAATGAACCTCTCGCTCGGATTGGCTTGGATGTGGCAATTCAAAAACGATAAACAGAACAAGAAACACCAACGGCAATAAATCTACAAAAACAGCGTATTTGCTGCGGGTGAGTTCCCGCCGGATATACTATTTTTGCATATTGTTAAACCTATAATAATGTAAATATGAAAACAAACTATGAGATTCGCTATGCGGCTAACCCTACCGACGCAAAGCAGTACGATACCGCACGCCTGAGACACGATTTCCTTATCGAAACACTCTTCTCCAAAGACGAAGTCAACATGGTCTATTCTATGTACGATCGTATGATTGTTGGCGGTGCAATGCCCGTCAACGAACCACTCCCGCTCGAGGCTATCGACCCGCTGAAAGCACCTTTCTTCCTTACCCGCAGAGAGATGGGCATATTCAATGTCGGTCAAGGCGAAGGACGCGTCTATGTGGGCGACAAAGTCTTTACCTTGGCTTTCAAAGAGGCTCTCTATCTCGGACGAGGCGATCGGGAAGTGCGCTTCGAGAGTGTCAACAGTAACCAACCTGCCCTATTCTATTTCAATTCAACGACAGCGCATACCGCTTACCCCGACAAGAAAATCACCAAAGCAGACGCCGTCGTGGCTCACATGGGTTCTCTCGAAGGCTCCAACGAACGCAATATCAACAAGATGATTGTCAACCAGGTACTGCCTACATGCCAACTGCAAATGGGCATGACCGAACTCGCAACAGGCAGTGTGTGGAATACCATGCCGGCTCATGTGCATTCTCGACGCATGGAGGCATATTTCTACTTCGAACTACCCGACGACCAAGCCATCTGTCACCTGATGGGGGAAGTCTGCGAAACACGCCATATCTGGATGCGTAACAACCAAGCCGTTCTCTCTCCCGAATGGTCGATACACTCCGCTGCGGCAACCCACAACTATACTTTTATCTGGGGAATGGGAGGTGAGAACCTCGATTACGGGGACCAAGACTTCGCTTTAATAACCGACTTAAAATAACAACTGACAACATGAATCCTTATTTGAATTTTTCGCTACAAGGGCGTGTAGCCCTTGTTACAGGCGCTTCCTATGGAATAGGTTTCGCCATCGCTTCAGCCTTTGCTGAGCAAGGAGCAACCATCTGTTTTAATGATATCAATCAAGAACTGGTCAATAAAGGACTTGCTGCCTACAAAGAAAAGGGCATCGCCGTACATGGCTATGTGTGTGATGTTACCGACGAGCCTTCTGTGCAGGCAATGGTCAAAGAGATTACCGAGACAGTAGGACCTATCGATATTCTGGTCAATAACGCAGGCATCATCCGGCGGGTACCTATGCACGAAATGGCTGCCTCCGAGTTCCGCAAAGTAATCGACATCGATCTCAACGCCCCATTCATCGTATCAAAAGCAGTACTCCCAAGCATGATGCAACGCAGGCATGGTAAAATCATCAACATCTGCTCTATGATGTCCGAACTGGGCAGAGAAACAGTCAGTGCTTATGCTGCCGCAAAAGGTGGACTGAAGATGCTTACACGGAATATATGCTCCGAGTATGGAGAATACAACATCCAATGTAACGGCATCGGACCGGGCTATATAGCCACTCCACAAACTGCGCCACTACGGGAAAAACAACCCGATGGTTCCAAGCATCCTTTTGATAGTTTTATCTGTGCCAAAACGCCTGCAGGCAGATGGCTCGACCCGCAAGAACTCACAGGACCTGCCGTATTCCTCGCTTCCGAAGCAAGTAATGCGGTCAACGGACATATTCTCTATGTCGATGGAGGTATATTGGCATACATAGGAAAACAGCCAAAATGAAAAGACTTGTTCTCTTGCTCGCACTGACCACCCTCCTTGTCGGGTGCAAACACAATGTGCGCTATATCATTGTTACGAACCCGTCCCTCGAAGAACGCTTCGACGAACTGGTGGAGGTTGGTGCTGCCGACTTGCTCCTGACAACGCACACCGTCGGACAATATGCCCTCTACGACGAACTCGGCGACATTGTTCCCTACGAGGTCGTCTATCACGACAGCACACCCGTATCCATCCTCTTCCAGACCTCCATACGAGGCGGAATGCAGAATGTTTATACTTGGAAGAAAGGCACACCCTCTTCCCCCGAAGCCAAAGTCTTTGCACGCTTCGTACCCGAACGAAAAGACGACTTTGCGTGGGAGAACGAGTTCGCTGCCTATCGCATGTACGGACCGGCACTCGCCGATGAGTATCCCAGTAATGGTATTGACCTTTGGCTTAAGTGTACCGATGAACTCATAGTTGACTCTTTCTACTATCGCGAACTCCAACAAGGCTACTCCTATCACATCGACTGGGGCAAAGGACTTGACTGCTACAAGGTCGGGCATACACTCGGCTGCGGAGGAATAGCACCTTTCCTGCACGACTCCTTGCTCGTAGGTAACCATTTCAATACATGGAAAATCCTCGAACAGAACGCTCTGCGTACTGTCTTCTGCCTGTCCTACGACAATATGCAGCAGATTATCACCGCGCAGGCAGGAACACCGCTGTGTCGTTCGCAAGTAGTCTATCAGCCTATCGTGGAAGATAACCTCACCATCGACACTTTCCTCGTCGCTGCAGGTATCTACCTCCACGATGTCATCGATAATATCTCCTACCAGTCGCAAGGCAAATGGATTGCCTATGCCGAGAATGCCGTTAGCGATGCCGGACTGCCTGCAGGACGGAACTATGCCGCTGTCATCATGCCTTCCGCCGTGAAAGCATCCGTCCACGATAACTCGCTCTTGTCGCTTGCACCCTACACCGCAACCGACACGCTCACCTACTATTTCGCAGGCGGATGGAGCAAATGGCATTTCCCCACCGATACCGATTGGTTCAACGAGATAACACACAGGGCTAATCTGATTGATTGCCCGCTTCAGGTATCCGTCGAGCATAAAAGATAAGGAAATAATCATTCCGATAACAAAGAAGAGGCTGTCTAACTTGCTTTAGACAGCCTCTTCTTTATCATAGTTTGGAATATCGTTTAGCCCGCTGTAGAGCCATAGCGTGCTATGGCTCTCAATGTATCGCAAAGGTATCATCGTCTTCTGCCTATCCAATGTAACTTTGTTTAGGCTAACTGTAGAGCCATAGCGTGCTATGGCTCTCAATGTATCGCAAAGGTATCATCGTCTTCTGCCTATCCAATGTAACTTTGTTTAGGCTAACTGTAGAGCCATAGCGTGCTATGGCTCTCAACTCCCTTTCGCAGGTAAAACATCGTGTTACCGTTTTAACTCCTCTACAACCATCTCCCCTCTCTCTAATTTATGCCTAATTCATGGCAATACGGCAACGCCGTCCGTCAACCAACGACCACACTCTGCATATTAATTGTTAACTGTTAATTGTTAATTGAATGTATACTGTAGAGCCATAGCGTGCTATGGCTCTCATATCTTCTCCGCTTGTTAATCATTAACTGTTAATTGTTAATTTCCTCCGCCTCTCTCCGCCTTTCATCGGATAGGCACCACGATAGTCTTGCTCACAGGCGAGAACTTCGAATCGCTCTCTACGGTGAATACTAAATTCGGCGAACCGGTCTGCAACGCCCGAAACTCTATCGGCAACGACAGGTAATAATAACCCGCAGGCAGGTTGATGATGCCGTTTAGCGTATCCGAACTCTCTAACATTATCGCACGCAACTCGTCAAACAGATGTATCTGTAGATCTATATACTCCTTTTCCCACCCCACCTTTGCGGAGGTTAGGTTGTTGCCTAACGAACTGTAGGCAGCCATACAACGGACAGTATCGCCTACCATAATCGTATCCAGCACGATCTGTTGGGTTGAGTCAATCACATGAAGCAACAATGTATCCGTTTGGTTACGAACAAACACACTGTTGGCGATTCGGGGCGTATAATGTTCCTCCGACTTGTCCAAACAACCAACCATCAGAAACAATAGAGAGAATAGAAACAAATAACTCAACTTTTTCATAGATACTTATGGAATGAATAGGTGATAAAAAACGAATTGCACATACAAGGATTTTGTTGTACCTTTGCGACCGCTTGTCTGCGTTAGGCAGAGCGGACAATGCCGCCCACTGTACCCAACCCCTGTCGCTAATGATAAGTAAACATTTCAGTGCGGCATATAGGACTCGAACCTACACGACTTGCGTCACCAGATCCTAAGTCTGGCGCGGCTACCAATTACGCCAATGCCGCAAATGCGCCGCAAAGGTACAAACAAAATTCAACCTACGCAACCCAAAAGAAGAAAAATGTCGGAAACTTCTATACGCTATCAACAACTCAACAATGGTATACGACTCGTTTACCAGCAAATCGACTCACCCGTATCCTATCTCGGACTAATGATTGGAGCAGGAACACGCGATGAGAAACCAAAAGAGAACGGCATAGCACACTTCATCGAACATGCCGTCTTCAAAGGCACTGCCAACCTCACAGCAAGGCAAATCATCAACAAGATAGAATGTGTCGGATGCGACCTCAATGCCTATACCACCAAAGAAGAAACCACTTTCTATGCCTCCACGCTCACCTCATACTACGAGCGCGCACTGCATCTGATAGCCGACATGATCTTTCACCCATCATTTCCAAAGAACGAACTCAACAAAGAGCGACTCGTCATCTACGACGAAATAGAATCTTACAACGACTCTCCGTCAGAACTCATTTACGACGACTTCGAGAACCTTATATTCCAAGAACACTCCCTGCATAACCCTATCTTGGGAGGACCTAAAACGCTCCGATGGCTTACACCCGACAAACTGCACAACTTCATGCAAACGGCCTACAACCCCGATGCAATGGTCTTCTTCTCGCTTTCGTCCCTGCCTTTCTGCAAAGTACTGCGCTGGGCAGAGAAGTATCTCTCCGACTGTCCCTATCCCTCACGGGCATTCACCCGCCAGCCGCCTACGCAATACTTTGTCGCTGAAACATCCTTTCATAAACACACCCACCAAACACACTGTATGCTTGGAAATATAGCCTACCCTATAGGGCATGAAAAACAACTCGGACTATATCTCCTTAATAATATACTCGGTGGCTCAGGCATGAACTCTCTCCTCAACCTCGCTGTACGGGAGAAAAACGGATTGGCGTACACCATCGAGTCCAACTATACCCCTCTCTCCGACACTGGCTATTGGTCGGTCTATTTTGCAGCGGACGAATCACACAAAGAGCAATGCCTTAACATCGTCCATCGGCAACTACAACGGCTCATCGACAGGCCCCTGCCCGTAACCACACTGCACAAGTACCAGAAGCAACTGCTCGGACAAATGGCAATTATGGCAGAGAACAGAGAGAACGATGCCCTCACTATGGCGAAGCAGGTGCTTTACCGGAATGTAGCCGCCTCTTGGCAAGATACCTACAAGAAGATTGAACAACTCACGCCTGCCGACCTCTTCCATATCGCCAACGAGTGCTATCAACCTTCCGACCTCTCTCTCTTGCAATACACCTGACCTCCCAACCCCTCCGCCCCGCCTGCCGTCAGAACACCCCACCACCCCGCACACCTTATTACAATACTATTCTGCTGCATAGCATACCTTATTATATAGTATGGCAAATCCCTTGCTCCTCTAATCAAGCATAATACCTAATATCTATTATCAATTCCCCATTTCTCTTAATTCCTGATTCTTCACTCCTAATTCCCGATTAGAATACTCCTCCCTTCCGCCAAGCCCCTTCAATACTATGTGTTTCGAAGGTTTAATATAGGATCAATATAGGATGAATATAAGACGAATATAGGAAGAATATAGGAAGAATATAGGACGAGTATCGGAATGCTATAGGAACACTATAGGAACACTATAGAAAAACCCTACAAACCACCTCCCAAACACCCACCTCCCCGCATTAACCATTAACCCCTTATTCTCAACTGTTTATCGCCTCCTTGTATGTTAATTGTTAATTATTACTTGTTAATTGCTTGTAAATTGCCCGCTGTAGAGCCATAGCGTGCTATGGCTCTCAACTCTCCTTCAAAGAACAAACAAAATGTTACCCTTAAACCCAACTAACCCTTTCAACCCATTAAACCACGCATAAACACATAAACTCCTAAACTCATCAACC
>CAVEFV010000053.1:0-14076 GCA_963615025.1 Firmicutes bacterium CAG:95
AACAAACTATATGTTCTCCTCCCACCTCCATAATCCCCACTAACAAAAAACATCAACGGCGCAGCCATCATGCTCGCTGTAGAGCCATAGCGTGCTATGGCTCTCAACTCCCCTTCGCCGAACAAACTATGTGTTACCGTTTAACCTAATTAACCCTTTCAACCAACTAAACAACGCCTAAACCCATAAACTCCTCAACTAAAAAAACCGCTCTCAACACTCAACTATAACCAACGATACAACGCCTAAACCCATAAACAAAGTGCATAAGGGCATGGGTGTTCCTCCTATCCCCTCATTCCCCTCATTCCTTCTATTCCTTCTATTCCTCCCATTCCCCTCATTCCTCTCATTCCTTCTATTCCTTCTATTCCTTCTATCCCTCTCATCCCTCTCATCCCTCTCATTCGTCCTATGAGACCCATAACTCCCATAACTCCCACACATTGCTCATTCATTATTAATAACCCCTCCTCATATTTGTTAATTCTTTCTTATTAAACAGCCTCTTTTCTTTACCTATCCATACCCAATCCCCAAAGATACTACACCCCACAACCGCCTTTCCACACTATTCAGTCACCAATGTAACAGTCGCATACCCACCCATCACACATCCCTATCTCCCCGAACCGTAAGTATATCACAATATTTTCCCTCCGAACATTCTATGCAGAACCCACCTCACTGACTCGAAAAGGTGTCATCGAACATCCACACCACCTTCCTAAATATAACCAACCGAAAACAACAAAGAAAAAAGGTTACGCTGTACTTACTCGAGAAAACTCCTAATAATAGGATTTTAGGTGTCGCTACTCTTTGTAATCTGCCCACCTTCCCAAAGGAAGTAGCAGCACGCCATCGAAGCAACGAGAGGCCTTTGATAAATAATACTTGTTGAGTTTTCCGGTCTCTGACAGCGCAACCTGTTCATTTCTGCAAAGATACTATATTCACACCAATATCGCAACCCCTACGATGTTTTTCTGCAAAAAAAAGAATAATCATTGCTTTTTCTGGAAATAAAGTATTACCTTTGCAAAATCGAATTGTGCGCTCGCCAAGATACGGCACAACGACACAAAAGCATACTTTAACAACGAAATAATAAACGAGATTTAATATGGCAAAGAATGTAAAAAAAGAGGATGGCCTCGAAAATGTACAAGAGGCACTGACCACTTCCGGTAGTTGGATTATCAAACACCAAAACGCTATCACGTGGGTGATAACCGCTATCCTGACCGTCGTGCTTATAATAATGGCTGTCCACAACTACTACTTGAAACCAAAAAACAACGAGGCTAATAACGAAATCGGAAAAGCAGTTGTCTATTTTGCTGCGCACGACTATCAAACTGCGCTCAATGGTGATGAAGCCGACTGCATAGGTTTCGAGCAAATCGCTGACGACTATGCACTGACAAAAGGTGGCAAACTTGCTGCGCTCTATGCAGGTCTGTGCTACTATAACCTCGAAGACTACGAAAGTGCCGTCAAATACCTTAAGAAATTCAATTCCAAAGACCTCAATGTCGGTCCTGCCGCCAAAGAGAAGTTAGGGGATGCCTATGTCGCTCTCGGAGAACTCAACAAGGCTGCCAAATGTTTCGAGAAAGCAGCCAAATCCAATAACAATGTCATTGCGCCTATTAGTCTGAAAAAAGCAGGGTTGGTCTATCTCGAACTCGGCAATAACAAAGCAGCAAAAAAGGCTTTCCAATCCATCAAAGACAATTACCCCAACAGCCAAGAAGCGCAAGACATCGATAAGTATATCGCTAATATCACCGACTAAGTTATGGCGACGGTCTTTCATAACTTGTCTCAATACGATCCCGAACAACTGCCAAACGCTAGTGTCCTCCGACACCAGCGTTTCGCACTTATAGTGGCGGACTGGAACAGCGAGATAACTTTCGCACTCCTCGAAGGGGCATACCAGACGCTGATTAAGCACGGAGTCAAAGAGAACCACATCAAAGTGTTGCATGTGCCGGGTACTGTCGAACTGACCTATGCGGCGGCCCAATGTCAGAGATACGCACCGCGACATCGGTTCTACGATGCCATCATCGTCATTGGATGCGTTATTCAAGGCGACTCTCCCCATTTCGATTATGTCTGCCAAAGTATCACGCACGGAGTAACAGAACTCAACCTGCATGGGCTTTCGCCTGTCATATTCAGCGTTCTCACTACCCTCAACCGACAGCAAGCACTCGATCGTGCAGGGGGGAAACTCGGAAATAAAGGCGTCGAAGGTGCCTATACCGCTATCAAAATGGCGAACCTCCAAAGTGCCGACACAGAGTAACGATTGCACCGACAATACAGTGGAAAACTTCAAAATATACAAGTTCGGAGGAGCCTCTGTCAGCAATGCACCAAGCATCCTCAATGTCCTGCACATCGTCCGTAACGAGCAGGCACCGCTCATCATCGTTGTCTCTGCCATGGGCAAAACAACCAACGCCCTCGAACGAGTCGTCAACGCTGCTTTTGCATCCAACCAATCGGAGGCGGACAAAGAACTGATACACATCCAAGATTACCACTTCACCATCGCTCGAAACCTCTTCCCTGTCGGATACACTTTCCTGCAACATAAAATTCTACTCCTTCTCAATGAGGTGCGCAAAATCGTACAGACCGTCTGCGACGATGTCCTCTCCGAACGGGACAACCGCTTCTACGACTATTACTACGACCAAATTGTCTCCTACGGAGAACTCATATCCACCCGTATTATCAGTTATGCATTCGACCGCTCCGGTATCGATAATGTCCTGCTCAATATGACCGAATGTCTCCGTACCGACAACACTTGGCGCGAAGCAAAGGTCGATATGACCGAGTCCGCACACCTCTTGCATCGGTTTATGCAGCAGCGACCTTCACGATACTATATTGCGCAAGGCTTCATCGGAGGTACGGCAGAAGGACTGCATACCACGCTCGGACGAGAGGGGAGTGATTATACCGCTGCCATTCTGGCTAACATCCTCGATGCACAAAGTGTCACGATATGGAAAGATGTGCAAGGTATCCTCAATGCCGACCCTCGATTGGTCAAGAACACCGTTCTCCTGCCCGAACTCACCTACTACGATGCCGTCGAACTCGCATACAGTGGTGCCCAAGTTATCCATCCCAAAACAATTCGCCCGCTCGAAAATAAGAGTATCCCCCTTCATGTACGCTCTTTTGCTAACCCCGACCTACACGGAACGCTCATCTCCAAATCCATTCAGCACCCCGTCAGCGTACCCGTCTATATCTGGCGCAAAGAACAAGTATTGCTCACCATACGCCCCAACGATTTCTCTTTTGTCCTCGAAGATTCTCTTCAGCACCTTTTCGAGGTCATCTATCGACACCACCTCAAAGTATCGCTCATCCAAAGTAGTGCCGTCATCGTTTCCGTATGCGTCGATGCCTGTCGCTATCTCAACGAAGCAATACACGAGTTGGAACAGTCCTACCGTGTAACCTACAACGAACACCTTTCCCTCCTCACAATACGGGGCACCACACCTGAAATCCTCACCGAATGTGCGCAAAACTATCAGGTATTGCTCTCCCAAACAACTCGACGGACAGCACGATTCGTCATCAAAGAATCAGAATAACATCGCCGTTCCTGTTTTTTAATATCTCCCTGAAAGATATAAACTGTTTTGATAAGACAACGAATATACTTCGCTTGCCGATTCGATAAAACTGCTTTCCGCAAAGCCCCGTCATTCCTACCTTTTCCAAAGGTTTAATATAGATTCTATATAGGATGAATATAAGAAGAATATAAGAAGAATATAGGATGAATATAGAATGACTATACCAAAACCCTCCCCCGATACCACCGTCTCCTTATCTGCAAAATATAAACACCACATATTGTAATATCAATATATCTGAATTCTCTTTTGCAATCATATTCCAAGCCCCGTCAATCCCCCTTTGTCAATGCTTTAACCTTCAACCCGCACTTATTTGTCAATAATCCCGTTTTCTATTGCCAACTTGTGGAAAAATGTGTAACTTTGCGAGGTTTAAGCAATGTATCACACAACATAGAAATATAAAGAACAAAATGAAACCTACACTATTTGTATTGGCGGCCGGTATGGGCAGCCGTTATGGAGGTCTGAAACAGTTAGATGGACTCGGACCTAATGGAGAAACCATTATGGATTACTCCGTATTTGACGCTATCCGCGCCGGTTTTGGAAAGATAGTATTTGTTATACGAAAGGATTTTGAAAACGACTTCCGTAGTATCGTGTTGAAAAAATACGAGGGTAAAGTACCTTGCGAAGTCTGCTTTCAATCTATCGATAAAGTACCTGCCGGCTGCACCTACAACAAAGAGAGAACCAAGCCGTGGGGTACTAACCATGCAGTACTAATGGCGAAGGATATTATCAAAGAGCCTTTTGCAGTAATCAACGCCGATGATTTCTACGGCAAAGAATCTTTCGAAGTACTTGCACAATTCTTATGCAGCGTAGAGGGAAAACAAAATGCTTACTGCATGGCAGGATACAGAGTAGGGAATACCCTATCCGAAAATGGTAGCGTAAGTCGTGGAGTATGCAAAACCGATGCTGACGGATTTCTCACCGATGTCGTGGAACGGACATCCATCGAGCGTATCAATGGCAATATCGTATTCAAGGACGAAAACGGAGAACTCGTACAACTACAGGAGAACACCCCTGTAAGTATGAATATGTGGGCTTTCACGCCCGAATATTTCACCTATTCAGAACAAGCCTTCAAGCAATTCTTAAAAGAACACGGACAAGAACTAAAAGCCGAATTCTACATACCTACAGTAGTCAACGACCTCATTGTAGCAGGCAAAGCAACATGCAGAGTACTCGATACTCCCTCAAAATGGTTTGGCGTAACCTATGCACAAGACCGGCAAGGAGTGGTTGACAAAATAGCAAAACTCATACAAGAAGGTGTCTATCCTCATAAATTATTCTAATTCAATCGAAAACAATGGCAAGAATTTTAGTTACAGGAGGAACAGGCTACATAGGGAGCCATACTGTTGTCGAATTAATCAATAGTGGGTACGATGTACTGATTATCGATAACCTTTCCAACTCCAATATAGATGTCCTCGAAGGCATTGAAAAGATAACCGGAGTACGACCCGACTTCGAAAATATCGACTGTATGGACTATACAAGCATGGACAATCTGTGCGAGAAATATTCCGACATCAAAGCAGTAATCCACTTCGCTGCAAGCAAAGCAGTCGGAGAATCTGTCGAGAAACCGCTACTCTACTATCGCAATAACATCAGTAGTCTTATATCGGTACTCGAACTGATGAAGTCCCATCATATAAACAACATCGTATTTTCTTCCAGTTGTACTGTGTACGGACAACCCGATATCTTGCCCGTAGACGAAACGGCACCTATTAAACCCGCCCTCTCACCTTATGGCAACACCAAACAAATCAACGAAGAGATAATACGCGATGTATGCCATGCCGAAACCGAACTCAAAGCAATCCTTTTGCGTTACTTCAACCCTATAGGAGCGCACCCTTCAGCACTCATAGGCGAACTGCCGAACGGAGTACCACAAAACCTCTTGCCTTATGTTACGCAGACTGCTGCTGGCTTGCGTCCCGAACTAAAGGTATTCGGAGATGACTACAACACACCCGACGGCAGTTGTATTCGAGACTATATCTATGTAGTTGACCTCGCTAAAGCACATGTCATCGCAGTCAAAAGAATGCTCGAAGGAAAGGCCAACGACCGTGTAGAGGTATTCAACTTAGGGACAGGACGGGGACTGAGCGTATTGGAAATAGTCGAGACCTTCAAACGGGTAACAGGCGTTAATCTGCCCTACAAAATAGTACCGCGACGCGCAGGAGACATCGAAAAAGTCTGGGCAAACCCTAAAAAAGCAAACGAAGTACTCGGATGGAAAGCCGATACATCCGTCGAAGATACACTGCTTAGTGCTTGGCGTTGGCAGCAACATCTCGCAACATTGAAAAAATAACAGACCCTGCAGCAACGCATCTCAGCAAGATATACTCATTATATGCTCTATCCGCTCAAGTTTACACCCGTTCTTAAAGAGAAAATCTGGGGAGGAACTACCCTCTCCAAATTTGGAAAACCATTAGCAGATGCCACACACATAGGCGAGAGTTGGGAACTGTTTGCTTTCAACAATACAGCCTCCGTCGTGGCAAATGGAAACCTCGCAGGCAACGACTTGGAAGAACTTGTCGAAGTCTATATGGGAGACTTGCTCGGAGATCATATCTACGAACAATACGGCAACTATTTTCCACTCTTGTTCAAACTCATTTCGGCTGACGATAAACTTAGCCTGCAAGTACATCCCGACGACGATGCAGCCTTCCGCAAACATCATTGCTCCGGCAAAACGGAGATGTGGTATGTCTTAAGTGCAGAACCGAATGCAACGCTCACATTAGGACTGAAACAAGATACTAATCCCGACGAGTTAAAAGAAAGTATCAACAATGGAACTTTCTCCGATCTCCTATGCACCATACCTGTTCAAACAGGCGATGTGGCTTTCATCCCTGCAGGACGATTACACGCAATAGGTGCAGGAGTCTGTCTGTTGGAGATACAACAAGCAAGCGACATCACATATAGGCTCTACGATTACGATAGGATCGACGCTGCGGGAAACAAACGCGAACTACACCTTGAGCAGGCACTCAGTGTACTCGACTATTCCGCCGTCCGCCAACCGCTAATCCACTATACACCCAAAAACAATGGAGCCGTCAACCTCATTTCTTGCGACTATTTTACAACCAACTTGCTCTCCTTTGATCAGCCCGTAGTACGAGACTATGCACCACTCGACTCCTTCGTGGTCTATTGCCTGCTCAATGGTGCCTGCACCGTCGAAACCGACTTGGGGAATGCAACTATGCAGGCAGGAGAAACAATCCTTCTACCTGCCTTGTGCAACGATGTAAAATTGATTCCTGCTGCACCACATACACGACTGCTTGAGGTGTATCTACCCTGACTCGAACAACGCATATTTGAAATAACTAACGATTAATAAAATGAAACATTACAAATTGTGGAATAGAATATTTGGCTGGCTTGCCTTCTTCGTTGCAGCCGCCACATATCTACTCACCATCGAACCTACTGCATCTTTCTGGGATTGTGGCGAGTTCATTTCAAGTGCATTCAAATTAGATGTGGGACACCCACCTGGAGCACCCTTTTTTATGTTGATGGGGCATCTTGCAAGCCTCTTTGCAGCCGACACAACCAAAGTGGCGATGTGTGTCAATGCAATGTCAGCCTTGGCATCTGCATTCACTATCCTATTCTTGTTCTGGACTATCACGGCACTAACTAAAAAACTCTTGGTAGGAAACAAGGGGGAACTGTCTCTCTGGCAAGGAATTGCTACAATAGGCGCAGGACTCGTAGGCGCATTAGCATACACATTCTCCGATACCTTCTGGTTCTCTGCAGTAGAGGGCGAAGTATATGCCTCCTCATCTCTGTTTACGGCTATAGTATTCTGGCTCATATTCAAATGGGACGAGAAAGCCGACGAAGAGGGAAGCGACCGCTGGCTCATACTCATAGCCTACCTCATGGGATTGTCCATCGGAGTACACTTGCTCAACCTTCTGACCATACCCGCACTGGTCTTGGTTTACTATTTCCGCAAGTACGACTTTTCGTGGAAGGGTGTATGCTTGGCACTCCTTTCATCCATCGCCATCCTGGCAATAGTACTCTATGGTATCATACCCGGTTCAGTACAAATGGCTTGTTGGTTCGAATTGCTATTTGTAAACATACTCGGATGTCATTTCAACACAGGAGTCATCATCTACCTTGTTCTCGTCTTGGCAACTCTCGTATGGGCTGTAGTAGAAACCTGTCTCGACCGAAGCAGACTCAGAATGAACATCTCCTTTATTGCTGCGGTAACACTAATGGGGATACCCTTCTTTGGAGAGAATGTACTACTTGGCATCATACTCATTGCACTACTCACTGCACTATTGTTCTGGAAACGGATTCAAATACCTGCACGCATACTGAACACTGCGTCCCTTATGCTCACAGTTATCCTCATCGGATATTCTTCCTATGCTACAATAGTCATACGCAGTAGTGCAGACACACCAATGGATCAGAACTCCCCTGATAATGTATTCTCACTCAAATACTACCTCAATCGTGAGCAATACGGTGATCGTCCCTTGTTCTATGGTGCTACCTACAATGCACCTGTCGCACTCGAAATCAAAGGCAATATGTGTATTCCCATCGAGAATGTAGGACACGCACAATATGCACCGGCACCCAAAACATCCGACAACGAAAAAGATAAGTATATCGTTACAGGACACAAGTCTTCCTATAAGATGCAGCCCGAATTCTATATGCTTTTCCCTCGTGTCTATTCACCGGATAATAGGCATATACAAGCCTACAAAGACTGGGCGGACATCAAGGGAACAAAGGTGCGCTATGAATATTGCGGACAAACAAAAACCGACTACAAACCCACCTTCTGGGAGAATATGCGCTTCTTCGTACGCTATCAATGCAACTATATGTACTGGCGCTATTTTATGTGGAACTTTGCAGGACGACAAAACGACCTGCAAGGCTATGGCGAACTGCACAAAGGCAATTGGATATCGGGCATTCCTTTTATCGATAACGCACGATTAGGTGACCAATCAGCATTGCCAAAAGAACTACGGGAGAACAAAGGACATAATGTCTATTATATGCTGCCGTTGCTCTTGGGTATCATAGGCATACTGTATCAGTTAGGCAAACGAAAAGAAGGCTTTCAAAGTTTCTCCATCACATTTCTCTTGTTCTTCCTGACAGGCTTGGCAATAGTAATCTACCTCAACCAGACGCCCTACCAACCTCGTGAGCGGGACTATGCGTATGCAGGCTCATTCTATGCCTTCTGTATATGGATCGGCTTGGCAGTACCCGCCTTGGTCGAGGCAATTACCTCACTCTTCCGCAAGAAAGAGAATGATAACCAAACACTACGGGTAGTCCTCTCCGTACTAATCACCATCCTCTGCCTTGGCGTACCCGTACTGATGGCACAACAGAACTGGGACGACCACGACAGAAGTGGACGCTACTCATGTCGCGACTTCGGTGCAAATTACCTCAAGTCATGTGACTACAACGGAGTCATCTTCAGCAATGGAGATAACGACACTTTCCCTCTCTGGTACAACCAAGAAGTCGAAGGCGTCAGAACCGACTTGCGTGTATGTAACCTCTCCTATCTGCAGACCGATTGGTATATAGGGCAAATGAAACGGCCCTACTACGAGTCCGAAGCCCTGCCCATCAGTTGGACATCGGCGGATTATTTGCCTGGCAAGAATGAGATAGCCATGGTAGATAACAAAATAGGAACACCCATAACCGTCAACACTGCCTTTCAGTTTGTACGCAGCAACGACCCTCGAACCAAACGGGATGGAGAACCCTATATCCCCTCTAACAAACTCTATATCCCGATAAACTACAAAGATATAGCAACCTCACCGGCTTTCTCGAAAGATAATGCCTGCATCTATTCACCCGAAATGTTGGCGGATAGCATCGACATATCTCTCGGACGCCGACTGACTCGCAGCGAGATGATGGTTCTCGAGATGCTCTCTACCAACCGCTGGCAACGACCCATCTATTTTGCTGTAACCGTCGGGGATGACTACTATCAGGGGATGAAGAAGTTCTTCGAACTCACAGGCTTGGCGTATCAGATTACGCCGGTGGCTTCACCCGACGGACAACCCAGAGTCAATACCGAGAAGATGTACGACAATATGATGCACAATTTCCGGTATGGCAACATGGATCAGAAGGGGATATATATCGACGAGAACCTAATGCGCATGTGCCGTACTCACCGTATGATGTTTGCTCAGTTGGCTGAGGCTCTCCTGCAGGAGGGACAAACCGATAAGGCGAAAGATGTACTCGACTATGCCGAGAAAGTCCTGCCGGAATACAATATCCCTTATGACTATACCTCGGCTACTATGGCGAACTACTATTACTCCTTAGGAGATACTGCAACGGCAAATCGGATGATGACCATCGTGGCTGACAACTGTCTCGATTACTTGAACTGGGGAAATGCACTCAACAAAGAGAACCGCCAGTATATCTATCCCACGCTCCAGCATTATGCCGCCGTCTTGGGATATATCTTGCAAAGTTGGCAACAGGCAGAACAAGAAGACCTCTTTGAAAACTATTACCCTGCCTACGAACAGTTTGTCGCACCTTTACGGTAATATCGAACGAAAAATGGGCTGTCTGACAACATTAGACAGCCCATTTTCTCAAACTCCGACTCCGAACGCATTCCGTTGCTCATAGCAGCCCCGCATAGTATTTGTCAATAAGAACCACCATGCCTGCAACACCCGCCAAGCAAAGAAATATACCCGAGATAGTCATCCACTACCTCTGGCAACACTGCCTGTGGGCTGGGTTCTCCCAAACAACTACCTACGGCGAACCGCTCAGTATCCTTTCGGTCGGGCAACACAATCTTAACGCAGGCCCTGACTTCCTGAATGCGCGTATATGTATCGGGCAACGGGAGTGGGTGGGAAACATAGAGATTCACATCAACTCTTCCGACTGGTATCGGCACAACCACCATACCGACCCTGCCTACGATACGGTCATCTTGCATATCGTACGCAATGCCGATAAAAAGGTCTATAACTCCAAAGGCAACGAAATAGAACAATGTGTCCTCCAATATCCTACCAATCAGGACTATCTGACCGAACTCATCCAATCGGCCCAACGGATGGACTCCCTTGCATCGGTCATCGAGTGCAGTAAACGCTTGCTCTCCGACCCGATACTCCTCTCTCAAGGATGGCGAAAAGCCCTGTTGCACAATCGGCTCGAATGCAAACGACAAGCCATCAACGATCTGCTCAATATCACAAAAGGGAGTTGGGAACATGCGTTCTATATCACACTCGCACACAACTTCGGGTTTCACACTAACGGTATCCCTTTTGAGTTGTTAGCCATCCAAACACCGCTGTCGTGCCTCCAAAAACATCGCAACAGCCTTTTCCAACTGACGGCGATACTTTTGGGGCAGTCAGGCTTGTTATCCGAAAGCACTGCCACCTCCGAAGACGACAAAGCACTCCTTCGGGAGTATCGCTTCCTGCAAAAGAAGTTCAGCCTTACCCCCGTCGATGCCTCGATATGGAAACATGCACGCATGCGCCCGCAATCGTTCCCCGAAGTCCATATCCGCCAGTTTGCACAACTCATCTACCAAGCCGAGTTTCTCTTCTCCAACCTGATGGACGCCCCTACAATCAACGATTGTGTCAGGTTGTTCACTCTTTCCGCTGGCACTAAGTTAGGAAAAGCAAGTATCTTCATCTTGCTCATCAATACCGTACTCCCCTATAAATATACCTTCGCTCTGGCGAACAACAATCCTCTCATGGAGCAACAAGTCTATACACTCCTCCAACAAATCCCGCCCGAAGATAACCATATCATACGGCAGTGGAAACTACTCGGACAATCTATCTGGTCTGCCGCCGACACACAATCCCTCATCCATCTCTACCAGAACTACTGCCAACCTCACAACTGTATCAATTGCGATGTCGGATATCAAATTTTCCAAAATCAAACCATCATCCGATAAATCACATTACCTTTCATTGTATCATACTATTTTTATTTATACCTTTGCAGCACCACTGATACTAAACAATAAATCTACTATATGAAAAAAGAAATCCAATTTTCACTTGTCTATCGCGACATGTGGCAAAGTAGCGGCAAGTATGTTCCGCGCAAAGACCAATTAGCCAAAATCGCTCCCGTCATCATCGACATGGGCTGTTTCGACCGTGTAGAGACCAACGGCGGTGCTATGGAACAGGTAAACCTTCTCTATGGCGAAAACCCAAACAAGGCTGTACGCACCTTCACCAAACCTTTCAACGAGGTCGGTATTAAGACCCACATGCTCGATCGCGGACTCAATGCACTACGCATGAACCCCGTACCGGCTGATGTACGACAACTCATGTATAAAGTCAAACATGCACAAGGTGTCGATATCACGCGTATATTCTGCGGACTCAACGACCCTCGCAATATCATTCCATCCATCCGTTGGGCAAAAGAGGCAGGAATGACGGCACAGGCAACTATGTGTATGACCTACTCTAAAGTGCATACCGTTGAGTACTACATCAATCTCGCAGAACAACTCATTGAGGCTGGCGCACAGGAAATCTGCCTCAAAGATATGGCAGGTATTGGTCGTCCCGCCATGTTAGGAAAGGTCGTGGCGGCTATCAAAGAGAAACATCCCGACATCGTCATTCAATATCACGGCCACACAGGTCCAGGCTTCTCTGTCGCTTCCATGCTCGAAGTAGCCAAAGCCGGGTGCGATGTACTCGATGTCGCTATGGAACCCCTCAGTTGGGGCATGGTGCATCCCGATGTCATCACCATACAAGCCATGCTCCGTGATGCCGGCTTCCTTGTCAAAGACATCAACATGAAAGCCTACATGGAAGCACGAAGCCTGACACAATCTTTCATCGACGATTTCTTGGGCTACTGGATCGATCCCCGCAACTCCAAGATGTCGTCCCTGCTCGTAGGCTGCGGACTACCCGGTGGCATGATGGGTTCTCTCATGGCAGACCTCAAAGGCATGCACGCAGCCATCAATTCCAATCTCATCAAACGCGACGAACATCCCCTCAACGAAGATGAACTACTCGTCGAACTGTTCGAGGAGGTACAGCGTATATGGCCTATGCTTGGCACCCCATGTCTGGTTACGCCGTTCTCACAGTATGTCAAGAATGCGGCGCTAATGAACCTCTATTCCCGCTCTATGGGAGAGAAGCCGTTCACCCGTATGGACCCTGCCATGTGGGGCATGATTCTCGGCAAGTCAGGCAAACTCCCTGGCGAACTGGCACCGGAGATTGTCGAACTCGTCAAGGAGAAAGGATTGGAGTTCTATACCGACGATCCCCAAGCACTCTATCCCGATGTACTGCCTCAGTACATCGCCGAAATGGAGGAACTCGGTTGGGAACGCGGAGAAGACGACGAGGAACTCTTTGAGTTCGCCATGCACGATAAACAGTATCGTGAGTACAAGTCTGGACAAGCCAAAGAGCAATTCAATAAAGACCTGCTCGAGCGTATGGAAAAAGCCGCCAAAGGTGGGCAACAAATCACTTTCCTCTCCGCTGCCGACAAGCGTGCTATCCTGCACCCCAATAGTGAGCCGATCGATGCACCCAAGTCAGGCAAAGTACTCTGGGAACTCGACTATAACGAGCATAGTCATGCGCCCGCCTTCGGAACATTGTTCGCCAAAGGAGAGGTCGTTTGTTACCTGCAAACCCAGCACGGTATCGAACCCGTTACAGCGTTCGACCATTGCCGTATCGTCTCCGTTGACAAAGAACAAGGGGCAGTGGCCACAAAGGGTGATGCTATCTGCTGGGTAGAGAAAGCCGACATTGTCGATACCGTCAAAGAAACAGTCAAGACTACGGTCAAGAGAGTCAAAACGGCTGTCAAAGACGCTATCAATACGGCCGACTCCGAAGTCATTGCGCCTACCAAAAGCAAATGGAAAGAGGGGATGTACGCAAAGCGTTAAAACGACCTCCCTATGCACGCGCTGTATAGGGGATTACCCTCCCAAAACACAGAGGCTGCCCAACCCATACCGGCAGCCTCTGTCTTGTTTGGACATAAATACCCCAACCCTCCAACCTTCCTCTCCGTAAAACCATAGCGTGCTATGGCTCTCATATTATCTTCGCATGTTAATTGTTAATTGTTACTTGTTAATTGTATGTTCATTGCCCGCTGTAGAGCCATAGCGTGCTATGGCTCTCAACTCCCTTTCGAAGACTAAACAATGTGTTACCCTCCAACCTCCATAATCCCTACGAATTCGCAGTAATCAACGGCACATCCC
>CAVEFV010000054.1:0-14016 GCA_963615025.1 Firmicutes bacterium CAG:95
ACGCTATGGCTCTACAGCGGGCAATAAACATACAATTAACAAGTAACAATTAACAATTAACAGGCGTAGAAGATATGAGAGCCATAGCATAATGGCTACAGGCACTACGCAACAAGAAATCAGGAAGCATGGATTTTACAGGTTGTCGGTAGGGAATTGCATAGAGAAATGCAGGAGATATTGTCGGGATGAGAAAAATGTAGTATTTTTGCGACCGCTTATGTTGAATATAGAAGATATAGTACGCCCTATAGCGATGGAATTCCGTACCTACGAGGATGCTTTTGCCCGCTCATTGCAGTCGGATAATCCTTTGTTGTATGAGGTATTGCAGTGGACTACCGCCAATAGGGGGAAGCAATTGCGTCCTATCCTGCTTCTGCTGTCGGCGCAATTGTGCAATCGCGGAGGAGTAGGCATCAACGACAAGACTATACAGTCGGCTGTATCATTGGAACTTATGCATACCGCCTCTCTTATACACGACGACATAGTTGATGTGTCGGACCGTCGCAGGGGTAAGGAAAGTGTGTGGAAGCATTGGAATCAAAAGGTGGCAGTATTGTCGGGGGACTATATACTCTCAAAGGCTATGCATATTGTGGGAAATCTTCGCAATATGCAGATACTGAATATCGTTCTTAACTTGGCGTCGTCGTTATCTTCCGGTGAACTGCTACAACTGAACTATACGGGGGAGAATATATTTCTTTCGGAAGATGATGCCATGCGTATTATAGAGAAAAAGACGGCGTCATTGTTCTCTGCCTGTGCTGAGATTGGTGCGGTAAGTGTAGGTGCTACAATGAAACAACAGACGGCATTACGAGAGTACGGTCGTCATTTGGGTATCTGTTTTCAGTTGAAGGATGATGTGTTTGATTACAGTGAGAGCGATGAGATAGGCAAGCCGACGATGGGTGATGTGTGTGACGGGAAACTAACCTTGCCTTTGATTGTATCGTTGGCTCGTGCTACGAGGAGCGACAGAGCTATGATGCATGATATATTGTTGAAGCCTCTTGGTAATGATGAACTGCAAGCGATAAAGTCGTTTGTATTGCGTTATGACGGTATAGGTTACACCCAACGCAAGATGCACGAGCATTATGAGACGGGGTTATCGTGCTTGCAGGTATTTAAGGAGGGGAAATTGCGTTCTTCGCTTGAAGATTTGCTCCGATATGCAGTAGTGCGTACGAATTGAAGGAAAATCTATTCTTGTTTGTTTTCGTTATATGTGACATCCATTAGGAACGCCTCTAAAAGGAGTTGCTCTGCCTCTTGTCGGGCGATGCACCGTTGTTGCATATAGAAAATAGCGTCCTCGTTCATTTGTCCTGTTGTGGCACCATGAGATGCCTTTACATCATCGGCATAGATTTCAAGTTGCGGCAGGGTTTGCATACGCGCCTTATCGGAGAGGAGTATGTTTCGATTGGTTTGTGATGCTTGAGTTTTCTGCGCATCGGGCTTGATGATAAGATCGCCTCTGAAGAATCCTTTTGCCTCGTCGTAGAGGACATACTTGAAGATACAGTTGCTCTTACCTCCGATGGCGTTGTGAGTGATACGGGTTATATTTGCCACATTGTCGGTTCCATGCAGGACGACTTTTCCACGCAACTCTGTGGATGCGTTGTTGCCGAGTTGGAGTATGTCGATATGGTTCTCGCCTGTACCTTGCAGGGTGCTGCAATAGATGACAAGGGATGTATCTTCCTCTTGTTCAACCGTGAGCGTGACCCCTACTCCATCGATTAGAAGCAGTTCGGATGTGCCTTTTGGCAAGCGCAAAGTATGTGTTCCTGTAGTAAGGTGTTTCATGGGTTTATAGGTGTAGGTCGGCGTATCCTTTCTCTTCGAGTTCAAGAGCGAGCGTTTTATCTCCGGTTTTGACTATACGACCGTCTGCGAGAATATGCACGAAGTCGGGTATGATATAGTCTAAAAGTCGCTGATAGTGAGTGATGACGATGTAAGCATTATCGGGAGTTTTAAGTCGGTTGACGCCATGTGCTACGATTCGGAGGGCATCGATGTCGAGTCCTGAATCGGTTTCGTCGAGAATACTGAGCGAAGGTTCCAGCATTGCCATTTGAAAAATCTCGTTTCTTTTTTTCTCTCCCCCAGAGAATCCCTCGTTGACAGCACGCTTGGAGAGTCGGTCGTCGAGTTCTACTACTTCGCGCTTCTCTCGTAGAAGTTTTAAGAACTCTTTAGCGGACAATGGTTCTTTTCCCTCGTACTTACGCTTCTCGGTTAGGGCAGTGCGCAAGAAGTTTACCATACTCACGCCAGGTATTTCGACGGGGTATTGGAAAGACAAGAAAATACCTTCTCTTGCGCGTTGTTCGGGTGGCATAGAAAGCAGGTCTTTGCCCCGGAAAGTGATGGTTCCTTGTGTTACCTTGTAATTAGGATTGCCCGTGAGTACAGCGGAGAGGGTAGATTTGCCTGCGCCATTAGGTCCCATTATGGCATGTACTTCTCCTTCGTTGATATTGAGGTTTAGACCTTTGAGTATTTCTTTGCCGTTGATTGAGGCATGTAAGTCTTTTATTGTCAGCATAGTGGTTAGTTTAGTATGGTATTTAGTACGGTTTTTCCTACCGCTTCCAAAGTTGCTTGACTGATGTTGTTGATATTGTCGTTTCGTGTATGCCAATAGGGCGGAAAACCTGTTTCAGTATGATTATCGTAGTGTATGATGTCGATGCAGGGTATGTTAGCGATGGTGTTGATATAGTAGTGGTCATCTGTTATGGGGTTTCCTATAGCGTTGATGAACAGATGTCCGTAGCCGAGTTGTGAGGCTGTCCGCCATAGTTTGATTGAATAGTTTTGGGCGTACTGCCAAGAGAAGTACTCGTGTGGGAAGACTGCGTTTTTATCGCCTACCATATCAAGCAGGATGGCGTATTGATAGTTTTTGGTTTGTTGCAGTTTCTTGTCTTGTTGATACTGTTTTGCCCAAAGTTGCGAGCCTAAACACCATGTGTTTTCCCGTTCTTTTCCCGTATAGAAGCGGGGCGTTCCCATATCTTCCGCGTCTAAGAAAAGGAAGTCGATATTATGGTTGGGCTGTACTATTGTTATTTGTCGTGCGAGTTCGAGCAGTACTGCGACTCCACTTGCACCATCGTTGGCACCATCTACGGGGTAGAGTCGGTCGTCGTAGAGTTCTTCTTCGTCTGCCCATGGTCGTGTATCCCAGTGAGCGCAGAGGAGTATGGTTGCTTTGGATGGGGTTGTATCGTTGGTGGTATAACTGCCTATGATGTTATAGATTGGCTGTTCTTCTCCCTTGTAGTTGTTTACAGTACCTTGTTGAATACTGATATGTAGGCCATAGTTGTGCAGCGTGGATTCGATATACTTGGCACATTGGTAGTGCGATGGTGTAGAAGGCACTCGTGGTCCGAATGATAGTTGTCGGACGATATGCTGATATGCAGAGTCGGCAGAAAAGTTGTAGATGACAGGTTGGTTGGTTGTTTTTGAAGGCTTGCAACCTACTGCAATGAACAGCGTCAGTATTGTTATACAGAGATAGTTATAGATGTGCCTCTCCATTGTTCCCCTTTTGACGATAGTTTTATGACATTTGATTGATTTCGGATATACTGCGGTGCTCTTGTATGGCTCTTATGGTATCGGCGAAGGAGCGTGCTACGCTCAATATGCGTACTTTGGGGCAGTTAGCCGTGTCGAAAGGCAGAGAATCGGTGAAGACTAGTTCCTGCAATGCCGAGTTCATAACTTTCTCTGAAGCATTGCCCGACATAACACCGTGCGAGACTACTGCCCGTACGGATAATGCACCTTTTTCGATTATCATGTTGGCTGCACGAGTAAGGGTTCCGGCAGTATCGCAGATGTCGTCAATGATGACTACATTTTTATTCTCCACTTCACCCAATATACGCATCTCCGCTATTTCGTTGGCTTTTTCGCGGTGCTTGTAGCAGAGTACCATTGGAACTTTGAGTTTGGCTGCTAATTTAGCCGCGCGTTTTGATCCGCCTTCATCAGGTGATGCTATGATTAGATTGTCGAGATGAAGAGATTCGACATAGTCGGCAAAGGTGTTGAAACCATAGAGGTGGTCGACAGGTATATCGAAGAATCCTTGAATTTGTTCGGCATGAAGGTCGATAGTGATTACACGGTCGACGCCTGCCACTTGGAGCATATCTGCTATGAGTTTGGCTCCGATAGAGACTCTGGCTTTATCTTTTCTGTCTTGTCTTGCCCATCCGAAATAAGGAATTACTGCAATAATTTTGTATGCGCTTGCTCTTTTGGCAGCGTCTATCATTAAGAGCAATTCCATAAGATTGTCTGCAGTAGGGCATGTGGATTGAATAAGGTAGACGGATTGTCCGCGCACAGAATCTTCGAACTCTACAGCATATTCGCCGTCGGAGAAATGCTCTACATTGACTCTACTTAGTTGACAACCTAATACTTGGCATATACGGTTGGCTAACGGTTGACCTTTGCTACCCGAAAAAACTTTGTAGCGATGTGACTCTTCTATCATGACATGCTAATGTTTTTAATACTTTGCAAAAGTAGTATTTTTTCTATAATGTTGCAAGTAAAAGTAATGAAGAAGTTGAGTGTATTGAGTTGAGGAGTTAAGGAGTTTAGGAGTAGTTTAATTGGTTGAAAGGGTTAGTTGGGTTTAACGGGAACATATTGTTTGTTCTTTGAAGGAGAGTCGAGAGCCATAGCACGCTATGGCTCTACAGCATACATAAAGGCTGCGTCGTTGAAGGTTTTTTGTTAGTGGGGATTATGGAGGTGGGAGGGTTACATATTGTTTTTCCTGCGAAGAGGAGTCGAGAGCCATAGCACGCTATGGCTCTACAGCGGGCAATTTCGTAGGGGGTTGGTAGGTGGTTTGTAGGTTCTTCCTATATTCGTCTTATATTCATCCTATATTAAACCTTCGAAATGGGTAGGAAATAGTAGGCGAAGCGGAGGGGAGGTTTGAGGGAAGGGGAAGGGTCAGGAAATCTCACTCCAATCGACAGAGCGTGGTTTGAGTCGGTTGAGTTGTTGGACATAGATGCCATTTTTAGGCATGGTGAGTAGCGGGTCTTCGTCGAGGACTTCCTCTGCGGCATGTCGTGCCATTTCAAGCAGTTGCCCGTCGGTAGATAGGGAGGCGATTTTCAGTTCGAAGGGGAGTCCTGACTGCTGTGTCCCTTCCAAGTCGCCTGGTCCTCGCAGTTGCAGATCTGCCTCAGCAATGCGAAAGCCATCGTTGGTTGCGACCATGATGTCCATTCGTTTGCGGGTATCGCGTGACAGTTCGACATTGGTTACGAGGATGCAATAACTCTCCGCCGCTCCTCGTCCGACCCGTCCTCTGAGTTGGTGCAACTGCGACAATCCGAAGCGTTCGGCATTCTCGACAATCATGACAGTAGCGTTAGGTACATTGACGCCGACTTCGATGACTGTGGTAGCGACCAATATCTGCGTGCTACCCGCCATGAAAGCGCGCATTTGTTGTTCTTTCTCTTGCGGCTTCATTCGCCCGTGAACAATGGAAATGGCATACTGGGGGAAAGTTTCGCAGAGTTGCTGAAATCCGGTTTCCAAATCCGCCAAGTCGCTGTTTTTGCTCTCCTCGATAAGTGGATAGACCACATATACCTGCCTCCCCTGTTCGACTTGCCGATAGATGAACAGTTCGATGGAACGGCGTTGCAATTTGGTATAATGCAATGTGCGTATCGGTTTTCTGCCCGGTGGTAACTCGTCGATAACGGACACGGAAAGGTCGCCATAGACGGTCATGGCAAGTGTGCGGGGAATAGGTGTTGCGGTCATGACGAGGATGTGGGGAGGTTGCATGTTCTTCGCCCACAGTTTGGCTCGTTGTGCTACTCCGAAGCGATGTTGTTCGTCCACAATGACAAGTCCGAGATTGGCGAATTGCACCACATCTTCCAAGAGTGCGTGCGTACCTATAAGGATGTCGATTTCTCCGGACAATAGGGACTGATGGATGGTTTCCCGTTGTTTGCGTGGTGTGGAACCCGTAAGCAGAGCGACACCCACAGAGGTTTGCTGTGCAAGGAGTGTGGAGAAGGTTTGGTAATGCTGTTGCGCCAAAATCTCGGTGGGAGCCATGAGGCAGGTCTGGAATTTATTGTCCTTGCCTATCAGTGCGCAAAGGAGTGCCACCATTGTTTTGCCACTGCCCACATCTCCTTGCAAGAGGCGGTTCATCTGTTTGCCACTTTTGAGGTCGGTGTGTATTTCACGGATTACGCGTTTTTGGGCGTTGGTAAGAGGGAACGGCAGATGGTGATTGTAGAAAGTAAGGAACGCATCACCAACACGGGGCATAAGGAAACCACGATTCTGTGTGTCTCGCAGGCGCGTTTGTCGAAGGATTTGCAGTTGGATATAGAACAACTCTTCGAACTTGAGTCTTTCGCGTGCCTTTTTCATGGTTGCGACATCCTTAGGGAAGTGGACATTCATCAGACTGTCGGTGAGTCCCATAAGGTGATAGCGTTGACGCAGTTCCGAAGGGAGCGTATCCGGTATGCCTTGACTCAAGGCGGGCATAAGGGCTGAGATAATTTTGCGCATGGCTTTGGTATCTAGCCATGCCGACTTCATACGCTCGGAGGTATTATAGTAGGGTTCAAGTCCTTGCTTGGTTTGCAGATTGACCTTTGAGAGGAGTTCCAATTCGGGATGTACGATATTGAACTGATGATTGAACATCGTAGGTTTGCCGAAGAGCAGATATTGTACATTCTTTTGCAGTCGCAAGTATTTGATACCGCTGAACCAAACGAGTTCGATGGCGTCTTGTCCGTCGGTGAAGACGGCAATCAACCGTTGGTGTTTACCCTCTCCAATGGTACGCCAATCGGTGATAGAGCCAATGATTTGCACATAGGTGTCGTTGTCTTCTATCTCGCAAATCTTCCAGAACCGACTCCGGTCGATATATTTATAGGGAAAGACATAGAGGAGGTCGAGGGCAGTCTGCACCTTGAGTGCCTGCTTAAGCACCGTAGCACGCTTAAGCCCTACACCCTGAAGATAAGTAATATCTTGATGTGCAAGTTCCACGACCGTAAATTATTAAACAACAAGGGCGACCTTGTTGTGAGGTCGCCCTTATATGGTTAGCGCAACAGGCGATTATTGCAGTTTGAAGGATACAGGCAGTGTGTATTTGACACGGACTGCTTTACCACGCTGCTTACCCGGTGTCCACTTCGGCATAGATTTGATGACACGGACTGCTTCCTTGTCGAGCGATGCATCCCCTGCCGAACGAACGACCTCCACATCAACGATTGAGCCATCGCGGTTGACCACGAACTGACAGATTGCGCGGCCTTGTATGCCATTCTCTTGTGCGATAACCGGATATTTAAGGTTCTCGGAGAGATACTTCATCAAGCGTTCTACGCCACCGGGGAATTCGGGCATATTCTCCACAATAACGAAGACTGTTTCCACCTCTTCTTCCTCTTCGACGGGTGCTTCAACAGGAGGGGCAACAACAACTGCCTCGTCGGCTTTGAACTCCGTTTGGATTTCGATATGCTCTGTTTCCACATCGTTCTCCACGATGGTGAAAGATTCCACTTCCTGTACCGGTGGTGGTGGAGGCGGAGGAGTTGTTTCTTGAGTTGTTTGCTGGATATCTATTTCTTCCTCGAAGAATATATCGTTATCCACAACCTCATATTTCGTGACATCATTTTCTGTCCACTCAAAGGCCACATAGCAGATACTTAATACGAGCACAAACCCCATAAGAAGGAATGTAAACTTCTTATTTTCAAGACTCGCCTTTGATGACTTCTTGGTTTGCATATCAATAGTGCTTTAAATGATACAATAATTCGTTAGCGACTGCAAATATACAACGGTTTTCCGTAACCAGCAAGAATTATCTATATTTTTTTTCGAAAACCTGTGCGACAAAGCACATATCCAGCAATGTGAGTGCTGTCATTGCCTCCACAACAGGTACTGCTCTGATAGCGATACATACATCGTGCCGACCTGTAACAGCGATTTGCACAGGTTGTCCTGCCGTGTTGATTGTATTCTGGATGGTTGGAATGCTGGGTGTAGGCTTAAAGACGGCGTCAAAACAGATGTCCTGACCATTAGAGATACCTCCTATGATACCCCCTGCATGGTTCGTTTGATAGGGCATGGCGTCGTTCAGTTGGCTGCCTCGTAATGCTATATCCCGAAATCCCGAACCATAGGCAAAACCTTTGCAGGCATTGATACTGAGGATGGCACTTGCCAAGCAAGCCGAAAGTTTTCCGAAGACAGGTTCACCTACTCCTGCAGGAACGCCTTGTATGGAAGTGTGGATGATGGCACCAATGCTATCGCCATCCGCTTGGACTTGGCGTAGAAGATTGATCATATCCTCGTGGTTGGTGGCATCGCCTATCTGTGTAATGCAAGAGTGGATGGTAATACCTTGAGTGCGCAACAGTTGTTTGGCGATTGCTCCTGCGACCACACGGGCAACAGTTTCTCTTGCAGAGGCGCGTCCTCCTCCTGTGGCACGAATACCATATTTGCATTGGTATGTATAGTCGGCATGAGCGGGGCGGTACAGGTCTTTTAGGGCATCGTAATCGGCAGGACGGCATTGACGATTACGAATGATAAATGCGATGGGCGTACCCAATGTAACTCCATCTTGCAAGCCAGACAGCCATTCTATCTCGTCTTGTTCATCTTTAGCACGAGATGAGACGAACTCGGAAAAATCGCCTATACGCCCTGCACGGCGGTTCAGTTCTGCTTGTATTTCCTCGAAATTGATTGTGAGATTAGCAGGGCAACCATCGATGACACCTCCTACTGCTACGCCATGTGATTCGCCAAAGCCGGTAAAGCGGAATATGTTTCCAAATGTATTCATGCAGATCTTATTTATACAGGACAAAGGTAGAAAGAATATGTTACTCTTGCAAATCTGCAATAAAAGACTTACTTTTGCAGGTAAATACAATTGATATGGAAAACATTGAGCGTTATACTCACTTTTGTGAGCAGGTAAACGATATTCCCGTGTTTATGCAGCCTTGGTGGATGTCGGCTGTATGCGCAGGGAAGAAGTGGGACATACTCTTTTCGACCGACAAGCATGGCGATATTCGTGCTGCTATGCCCTATCTTTACGGAAAGAAGATAGGTCTTCGTTATATTCTTATGCCTCAAGAGACGCAAATAGGCGGCATTGTGTTGCGTCCAGACATTGCTAACAATTTAGCAGAACTGCAAGAGGTGTGCGATGATATGACCGAACAGTTGCGTTCGCTTGGTCTATCATATTACTATCAGCAGTATTCTTTGCAGTCTCCTTGTCCGATGTTGCTCAAAGAGAGGGGCTTCAAGGTAAAGGAGCGTGTAACTTATCGTATTGAAGATTTGAGCGATTTGGATGCCGTTATACATTCTTTCTCGAAGAACAAGAAGCGTCAGTTGCAGAAAGCCTTGTCGTTACACAAGGGGAAGGGCATTGATGCCGAGAGTTTCTATCGTTTTCACTCAGAGAGTTTGCAACTGCAAAAGAGAACAATCCGTTATAGTCGTGAGTTCTTTTTGGTTCTTGCGCAGAAAGCGATTGAACGCAATCAGGCTACTATTATTGATATACGCAATGCGGACGAGGAGATATTGGCCGCAGCATTTCTTGTGTGGGATGAGAGGACCTTATACTATCTTATTCCGACCTATTCCCCTGCCTACAAAGACTCCGGTGCGAGTGCATTATTAGCCTTAGAGGCTATTAAAGAGGCACGCAGTAGAGGAAAGATGTTTGATTTTGAGGGAAGTATAGACAGGGGTATTGCTAATCATTACAAGCAGTTTGGTTCTACGCCCGTAAAGTATTATTCGGTCCGCCGATATTATCACCCTATCTTTGCCTTGCTACTCTTTGTGAACAAGATACGCAATTGGTGCAAGTATTAAGTCTATGTCGGTAATCGTAGAACATCTGAATAAGCATATCGGCAAGCAGCAGATACTGCGGGACTTGTCGCTACAGATAGGAACAGGTGAGGTGGTGGGACTACTTGGTCCGAATGGTGCAGGGAAGTCCACTCTTATGAAGATATTGACAGGTTTATGGTCGTTTGACAGCGGGAAGGTAGAAGTATGCGGGGTGGATATGCATCGTAACCCACACGCTGTAGCCTCGCATATAGGTTATTTGCCGGAGAATAATCCGTTGTACGAAGAGATGTATGTGCGAGAGTATTTGCAGTTCATGTGTGAGTTGTCTAAAAAAGACTGCACTCGTTTGGAGTCGCTCATAGACGAGACAGGTATTCGTCCGGAAATAGGCAAGAAAATAGGTCAACTCTCAAAGGGATACCGTCAGCGAGTAGGTTTGGCACAAGCCCTATTATCGAACCCACAGTTACTGATTTTAGATGAACCCACTACCGGTTTGGATCCCAATCAATTGGAAGATATCCGAAGTCTTATACGCAATGCCGCACAAGGGCGTACGATATTGCTCTCTACGCATATTATGCAAGAAGTACATGCCATGTGTTCGCGTGTTGTTATTTTGCATCATGGAGAGATCCGCCTTGATACATCCTGCAATGCAGACACGGATCTGGAGCAACTATTCAAGGAATACACCCGATAAAGTATATGAGTGAATTTGATATACACAATCAGATGACAGAAAAAGAGCAGGATAATGCTCTCCGTCCCTTACGATTCAATGACTTTGCCGGTCAGACAAAAATAGTAGAGAACCTGCGTATTTTTGTGCAAGCCGCCAAACTACGAGGCGAGAGTCTGGACCATACTCTTCTGTTCGGTCCTCCCGGACTCGGGAAGACTACTCTGAGTAATATTATTGCCAACGAGTTAGGTGTAGGATTTAAGGTTACTTCAGGTCCTGTGTTGGACAAGCCTGGTGATTTAGCAGGTCTGTTAACCTCTCTTGAGCCTAATGATGTACTGTTTATTGATGAGATACACCGTTTGTCGCCTATTGTGGAGGAGTACCTTTATTCGGCGATGGAAGATTATCGTATTGACATTATGATAGACAAGGGACCATCGGCTCGTACGATACAGATTGACCTCAACCACTTTACATTGGTAGGTGCCACTACTCGAAGCGGACTATTGACAAGTCCTTTACGCGCCAGATTTGGTATAAACTGCCACTTGGAGTACTATGATGCTGAAGTTTTGAAAGGAATAGTAGAACGCTCGGCTCGTTTGTTGAATGTACCTATTAACTCAAAAGCAGCCGGTGAGATAGCGCGTCGTTCTCGTGGTACGCCTCGTATTGCGAATGCGTTATTACGGCGTGTGCGTGACTTTGCACAAGTGAGAGGCGATGGTTCTGTTGATATGGGCATTGCACAATATGCTTTAGAGGCGTTGAATATAGACACATACGGTTTGGATGAGATAGACAACAAACTATTGAACACCATTATTGACAAGTTTAATGGTGGTCCTGTAGGTTTGAATACGATAGCGACTGCTATGGGTGAAGATCCCGGTACCATAGAGGATGTATATGAGCCTTACTTGATTAAAGAAGGGTTTATCAAGCGTACTCCCCGCGGACGAGAGGTAACACCTTTGGCCTATAAACATCTTGGTAAGACACCGAATAGGCGAGATATGCAAGAGACGCTATTCTAATCAGTATGCAATATGTCGGATAATATAGAAATGAAGGGTTTAGCCCGAGATACTGCCATATACGGGTTGAGCAGTATTGTCGGGAAGTTCTTGAATTGGTTATTAGTACCCCTGTATACTTATGTACTCCAAAGTCAGGCGGACTATGGTATTGTGACGAACCTGTATGCCTGGACGGCACTTTTGTTGGTTATACTAACCTACGGAATGGAGACGGGGTTTTTCCGTTTTGCAAATAAGTCGGATAAAGACCCTGCACAAGTCTATACGACCATTTTGACTTGTATCGGTTGTACATCGTTTCTGTTCGCTCTATTGTGTTGTGTGTTTGCCCAACCCATTGCTACATGGCTTGGTTATGAAGCACACAAAGAGTTTATCAGTCTGTTGGCAATAGTGGTTGCGATGGATGCTTTTGCGTGCATTCCTTTTGCTTATCTTCGTTACAAAAAACGCCCCATTCAATTTGCGGGACTGAAACTGCTATTTGTTGTTCTAAACATCGCACTAAATCTATTCTTTCTTGTACTGTGTCCCAAGATCCAAGATTGGAGTATTATTTCTTGTTGGTATGACAGTTCATACGGGGTGGGTTATGTGTTTATTGCCAATATCATTGCTACCGGAATACAAACGCTCTGTCTTTTACCGTCAATCCTTGCAGAGAAATACTCGTTCAGTTTCTCGCTTCTGAAACAATTGTTGCGTTATTCCTTGCCGCTCCTTATATTGGGTGTAGCAGGGATAATGAATCAGACTCTTGACAGAATACTTTTTCCTTTCTTATATAAGGGTGCGGATGCTCAGACACAATTGGGTATTTATGGGGCATGTTTTAAGATTGCAATGGTGATGATGATGTTTACGCAAGCCTTTCGGTATGCTTATGAGCCTTTTGTATTCAGTAAGCATAAGGACAAACACTCGGTTGGTGCATACGCTGATGCAATGAAGTATTATATTATCTTCTCGTACCTTATTTTGTTGGGTATGATTGTGTATCTTGATATACTGAAATTCTTAGTAGCCCAGTCTTATTGGTCGGGAATGCGTGTTATACCTATCGTGTTATGGACTTATATTTTTCAGGGAGTTTATTTCAATCTATCGTTTTGGTACAAACTGACTGACCAGACCCAATGGGGTGCTTATTTCTCTTTGATAGGTTTGGGCATTACCCTTATTCTGCAAGTTCTGTTTGTTCCGAGTATGGGTTATATGGCTTCGGCCTTATCGAGTACCGTTTGCTATTTTGTTATTATGCTTCTATCTTACTTTATCGGCAAGAATAAACTTGTTATACCATACGACTTGAAGCGTATTGGCATGTACACGATATTGACTCTGATTTTATTAGGTGTCTATTATGTGGTACGCTTTGTGAGTGGTATATGGTGGGTTAGTATGATTGTTGGTACGGTATTGATTATGGTGTATCTGTGGGTACTTGTTCGTCAGGATTTTCCTCTGGCAGAGATACCTGTTGTTGGTAAGTATTTTCGTAAAAAATAACGCTGTATATGTTTTCAGGAATAATAGAAGGTATGGCTCAGGTTGTGGGCATTGAGAGAGATAGGGAGAATATGCACTTTACGCTTCGTTCTCCATTTGCCGAAGAGTTGCATATAGACCAGAGTGTAGCCCACAATGGTGTATGCCTAACGGTAGTGAAGATAGAAAAAGATTTGTATGTTGTTACGGCTATGCGGGAGACGCTTCAGCGCAGTAATTTAGGTTTACTTGGAGTGGGTGATATGGTAAATGTGGAGCGTTCTATGTTATTGCAAGAGCGTTTAGACGGACATATTGTACAGGGGCATGTGGATCAGACTGCAGTATGTGTTGAGAAGAAAGATGCCGATGGTAGTTGGTATTTCACTTTCCGTTATGATTATTCGCCCGATATGGCACGGCGTGGGTATATGACGGTTGACAAAGGTTCTGTTACCGTGAATGGTGTTAGTCTGACAGTATGCAATCCCACCCAAGATACATTTACGGTAGGTATCATCCCTTACACTTACGAGCATACCAATTTTTGCCACATTGAAGTGGGTTCGGTTGTAAATATAGAGTTTGATATTATCGGTAAGTATGTGGCTCGACTTTCGGAATTGAGCAAGTAGGAGAAATGAGAGGAGACCTTATCCAAGTTCCCTTTGGGGTTGAGTGTTTAGCATTTAGGGGTGAGCGATGAGAGTAGTTAATACAAAGGCAAAAAGAGGTATAAAAGTAATACAAGAACAATGAGTGGTAGGGTAGTGGTAGGATAGTGGTAGGGTAGCAGTAGGGTGATCGTCCTTATAT
>CAVEFV010000055.1:0-13988 GCA_963615025.1 Firmicutes bacterium CAG:95
ATATGGTTACCTACACTTCTGCGCAGGGAGAGAGCAAGGAAGTGGAGGTTACGGAAAACTGTTGTACTCTCACGGGGTTATTGGAAGGGAGTGGTTATCGTTGGAGCGTGAGAGCGATAGGGGATGGCATTGCCTACAACGACTCTGAAGAGAGCGATGAGGCTGCTTTCACGACCGGTATATTGCCCACTTATACTGTAAGGTGGGTGGTGAACGGAGAGATCGTATCTGAAGAGGCAGTGAAAGAGGGGAGTTCCGTCAGTGCATTGCCTCCGACTCCTTCGGATGATGCACTTGGTTCGTGTGCAGAGCGTTTCAGGGGTTGGAGTGCATCGGACCTGGGTGCATACAACGGGCAATCTGCGCCGCAAGACCTGTTTACGGGGCAGCGGGATGTTGTCGTAACCTCTGATACAACATTCTATGCCGTATTCGCCACACAACAACCGACAAAGCGTTATGTACTCCTGACCTCTGCACCGGACGATTGGAGCGGACAGTACCTTATTGGTTACTATAGTAGCACACTACAAATCGTGATGGCTACCCATTTCGGCAATCCGAACACGAACACATACGGCACGAGTGCCGATTTATCGGAATACTATGATGAGAGTACCCACTCTTTTTCCGAAAAGAATGCATCCGCCTATCAATATACTTTTGCAAAGACTGCCAATGGCTATTCCATTTGTTATGACACGGAAGGCAGTTATCTCGGCGTAAATACGGAAGCGAACATGACTTACGGTAATTATCTACGCTGGAACACAGCCTATAGCGACCTTGTATGTGAGTGGACGCTAACCTACGAGGACGGTCATCCTTACATACGCAGTGTCAAACGGGATGGATTTTATATTTTATGCGTTCCCAATTCGAAGGCAGAAAATCAGTTCAAGACTTATTACAAGTTGGCAAGGGGTGCGTTGAGCCTGTATCGTTTGGAGTACGATTATGCGGACTATAAGACTGCGTGCGAGGTGGCAGGTGAGGAGATTCTTGTGACAGATTGGGACAAGACGAGCATGACGGTTCGTGTCGGGACAGATTGTGATGCGGTATATGCCGTTATTCCCACGCAAAACGATGGCATTGCGAGTCGAAGGGAGACGGAAGGACAAAGGACGGCGGAAGGAGTGTACCATATTGTTCTGCCGAAGATGGACAGTTTGGCGTGTACGGATATCAGCATCGAGGCGCGAAGGAGCGGGCAGGTTGTGGCGAGCAAAGTATTGCGTGTGCCTATTGTTGTTACGACCAGTACAACGACCTCTTCTACCGACCTTTTTATGACGGAGCGACGGACGGAGGAGCAATGCAGGGAGTGCGATATTGTGGTGCGTGACAGAGCCACCTTGACGCATAGCAGCGGTGGGCGGAATGCGTTCCGAGATGTATATATAGCCGCCGGAAGCAGTTTGAACATCGGTAGTGGGTTCTCGCTCAATACACTGATTCTGTGTGCCAAGAATGATTCGGTTTCTTTTGCTATCACAGGAAACGGTTCCAACTCGACGATAAGCATTGATCGGATTGTGCATGTAAAGGAGATTGACGGGCATTATTGGTATGATTTCTCCCTACCCTACGAGTGCAGTATCTCCGATATTCGTGAGTTGAGCGGGGTATCTCTTGGGACTTATGGTGTGGACTGGGGAATAAAGTATTATGACGGCGAACAATGCCAGCGGCAAGGTGTTTCCGCCGTTGCAGGTGAGGCGGGGTTACACTGGAAGATGCTGTCTGCGAGCGACACCTTGAGGGCAAACACCGGTTATATTATCGGGCTTTTCTATAGTGATGAAGATTTGACAAGGTCGGTATATTTTACTCCTACCCAAACGAATAACTACTCGGAAGATTTGGCGAATAAGGTTACTACCATTCGAAACTGGAGTGAAAATCTTGGTGCGCCGATGCGGCATCATGGATGGAATTTTGTGGGTTCGCCGTATATTTCTCTGTTTGGCGAGAGTGCAAGCCAGCAGGGACTGAACCACAGTAATCTGAGAATGGGATATACCCATACCTCGACCGGCGAACAAATGGACAAGGATAATATCTATATCTCAATACCTGACGGAGCGGGCAGGAACACCTATACACAACGATTAGCGTCGGCAGAGACCCTCTATCCTTTCAGAGGCTATTTTGTACAGGCTATTGACCCGACCGATGGCGTCGGGCATACACTGTATCTTATCTATAACAAGAACTACCAATCATTGCCTGCGGGGATATGCAGCAGAGCCGTTGCAGCGGACTCTGTTGTTCGGGCGGAGATAGTGCTTACTGCTCCTGATAGCCAATGCGACTACACGGGATTGGTTGTTGGCAACCGATACTCGACGGATTATGAGATAGGCGATGATTTAGCGAAGTTCTATGCTGCCGATACCAAACCTCAACTCTACACATTAGACAACAGGGGTGAGATGTATGCCTGTCAGGCTATTCCGTACACAGAGGCACAAAGCATTCCGTTAGGGCTTTATGTGCCGAAGACAGGCGAATACCGACTCCGACTGAATGACAAAGGTAGCGATGTGTCGGCTGCGCAGGCGATATATCTACTCTATCGGGGTGCTATTGTGGCTGATCTGCTTTACGAAGAATATGCTATCAGGGCTGCTGCAGCAGGGAGTGTGGCAGGTTATACGATTGATGTCCGGCGCAGGGAGGATGTGTCTTCGAACTTATATGGCAGTGGCAGATTACGGGCATATATGCAGAATGGTGCGTTGTTCGTAGAAGGTACGGATGAGGGAGAAAGGATATATGTTTATGATGTATTGGGTCGTCTTGTCCGGCAGGGTACGACTTCTGACAGAGTTACTATTGTTCCTTTGGCGCAGAGAGGGGTTTATACTATACAGATTGGTCGAGAGGTGTTCAAAGTGATTAGGAAACAGGGGCTTTAGGAGGTCGTCGGGCAGAGGGAGAGGATAAGAATCGGTGAGGAATATGGAAAAAGATTGCATTTTAGGAGGGCAGATGGTGGTATTTCCGAAAATCTTTCCTACATTTGCAATCTGTTGTGGTATTTATCATTGGGGCAGTATTTGATTTTGATTGACTATTTATAGAATAATTTGTGAGGCATGTACCTGAAATAATAACTCCTAATACTATGAATCATTCTCCTAAAATTGCAGTTATTGCAGGTGCCGGTCCTGCAGGGTTGACGGCTGCTTATGAGTTGCTTCGGCAGACGGATATTCATCCTATTATTCTCGAATCGACCAGTGCTATCGGAGGTATCTCGCAGACCGTGCGTTACCATGGCAATCGAATGGATATAGGCGGTCATCGCTTCTTTTCCAAGAGTGAGGAGGTAATGGAGTGGTGGAAGCAAGTTATGCCGATGCAGGATGCTCCATCTAAAGATGCGTTATTGTTGGACGAATGCGGCTTGAAGCCTATTCCGTCGGAATATGCACATCGGACTGCCAATGCTTTGCATGATCCGGAACAGAGCGACAGGGTTATGCTGTTGCGCGACCGTGTGAGCCGTATCTTTTTTCTTCGCAAGTTTTTTGATTACCCCATCTCTATGAAGAAGGATACTTTTCTTAACATGGGGTTTGCCCGTACTATGCGTGCAGGGTTTGGTTATCTGTGGTCGTGCGTGCATAAACTACCGGAGACCTCGTTAGAGAACTTCTATATCAATCGCTTCGGGCGACCTCTCTACGAGATGTTCTTTGAGGGATACACAGAGAAAGTGTGGGGAGTACATCCGTCGGAGTTAGGTGCAGATTGGGGTAGTCAGAGGGTCAAGGGATTAAGTATCCTTTCGGTACTGAAGGATATGTTTTGTCGTGCGTTGGGGATTCACAGCAAGCATGTAGAGACCTCGCTTATTGAACAGTTTATCTACCCTAAGTATGGTCCGGGACAACTATGGGAGACCGTAGCCGATGACATTAAAGAACAAGGCGGGGAGATTCGATTGCAGCACGAAGTAGTCGGGATTAAGGTAGAAAACAATCAGGTTGTTTCTGTGGTGGCTCGTGGTGCTGACGGCGAAGAGCATACCTTAGAGTGTGATTATTTCCTCTCTACTATGCCGATCAAGGATTTAATACCTGCCATACATGGTATGGATGTTCCCCGAAGTGTGATAGATATTGCCACGAGCCTTCCTTATCGTGACTTTATCACAGTCGGGTTATGCGTTCGAAAGATGCGTATAGAAAACAGGACGGCTATTCCTACTTTTGACCATCGTGTACCGGACACATGGATTTACATACAGGAACGAGATGTGCATATCGGTCGTTTGCAGGTGTTTAATAACTGGTCGCCGTATTTGGTGAATGATTACGAACATACGATGTGGATAGGTTTGGAGTATTTCTGCACAGAGGGCGACCGATTTTGGACTATGCCGGAAGAAAAGTTCATTGATATGGCTATCGATGAGTTGGTGAAGATTGATATTATTGATCGTGAAGATGTACTTGACTCTTGCCATGTTCGTATCAAGAAGGCTTATCCGGCATATTATGGTTCGTACTATCAGTTAGATGAGGTGAAGTCGTTTTTAGACAAGATACCTAATCTGTATTGCTTAGGTCGGAATGGGCAGCATCGTTATAATAACATGGACCATTCGATGCTGACTGCTTTTGAGTGCGTTCGCAATATCAAGGATGGTGTTACGGACAAGACAAATATATGGAATGTAAATACTGAAAAGGAATATCATGAAAGCAAGTAATATCCTTCGTTATATCGTTTTTCCTGCGATTATTGTTGTTGCCTGGCTGCTGGTGGTGCTATACACTTTCAATAGCAAGCCCGACCTTAACGGCGACAACTTCTGTTATTACATCTATGCCACTTCGTTGGCGGAGGGATATGGTTATTGCGATTTGTCATCGCCCGGCAGTCCTGCCACTTCTAATTTTCCTCCTGGCTACCCATTGTTGATGACGCCTCTTCGTGCTATTACGGATAGTGTTGTGGCGCAAAAATGGTTGAACGAGGTATTTGTTTTGATCAGTATTGTATTGCTGTATTTTGCTTTGTTGGCGTTGTCACTACCGAAGGACATTAGTTTTGTTGCCGCAGTAGCAGGGTTGTTCTGTCCTCGATTGCTTCATTTTTCGACGATGATGATGTCGGAATCCTCCTTTCTTCTGATGAGCATGCTTGTATTCTTTGCGTTAGTTCAGTTGAGCAAGCATGAAGACAGGTGGTGGCGTGAATTGTGTTCGCCATGGTTCTATGTTATGCTTGTGGCGTTGGTGTTTACTTATCATATCCGTACACAAGGGGTTGCCTTAGTTGGTGCTGTGCTGTTAGTCTTTTTGGTGCGTCGTCGGTGGGCATGTTTAGGTGGTACGATGGTAGGGTTTGTGTTGGGTTGTCTGCCGTGGATATTGCGTAATCGTATTTTGGGTCTTAACGGTAACCGATATCTTGACTCTATTATGGTTGCGAACCCGTGGCGTCCGGAGATGGGACAGATAGGCTTTGGAGAAGTAGTGTCCCGTTTCTTTGATACCCTTCGTATGCTTATTTTCAATGCATTTCCGAGTACGATAGTGCCTTTTGTTAACCTTAATTGTGATGAGCCTACTTATACATGGTATATCTATTTGTTGGGTGTGCTTATGCTGGCTATCCTTCTTCTTGGTGCGTGGCGTTTAGGCAAGCAGCGTTGGTTTGCGATTGGCTATATTGCAGCCACTTTGGGTGTTATCTCCATTTTCAGTACGCCGAGTGGCAATCGATACATTACATCTGTATTGCCCTTTCTGACTGCTTTTCTTATGATTGGTTTGTGGTATGGGATTTCGTGGTTGGTACAGCGTAAGTGGAAAACCCGTTCTTTCCCTGCGTATATTTTGTTGCTGCTGCTATTCTTCTCGAAGTCGGGTTTGCAAGAGGAACATCGGTTGGCGAAACAAAAATATCCTATTCAGTATCAGCAGTTCTTCAATATAGGCAAAGCCATAGAAGAGAATTTGCCGCATAGTACTATTGTTTGTTCCCGTAAGCCGCAGATATTTTACTTGTATAGTCAATGTCCGGGTATTGTATATAAATATACCCCTGATGCTCGAGAGTTGATTGCCGATTTGGTTGATAAACAGGTGGACCTGGTAGTGGTTGATGCGTTAGGTTATAGTTCTACCTATCGTTATCTGATACCTGCTATTCAGCAGTACCCACAGTTTTTCCCGCGTGCGCTGATGTACTACGAAAATACAGGTACTTATTTGCTCAGTTTTGACCGTGCGCGTGCTATGGAAGAGTTACAATCGGAATAGTGCTTTATGAATTTTCGTCGTTTGATAGATATTCTTTTTCGTCAGGATACTACTAATATCTGGTTACAGTGGTTCCGCTACTGTTTTGTGGCGGTAGGTGCGTTTATTGTTGATTACGGCACTTATTTTCTTACTTCGTATATCATCGGTATCCCTTACTTGGTTGCTGCCTTGTTGGGTTTTATTACGGGTACACTGACTAATTATGCCATTGCCAAGTTCTTGGTCTTTCGTGGTGAGCCTAAGTCTCGTGCCGGTGAGATTGCAATGGTCTTTATGATCGGTGGTATAGGATTGGTCGTATTGGAGGTGGGTATATGGTTCTTCACCGAATGTGTTGGGGTTCATTATCTGATTTCGAAGTTGATTATGACGGTCATCTGCTTTGCGTGGAATTTCCTTGCCCGCAAGTTCTTTATGTATTCCAAGCGTTTTAATATTCTGAAAAACAAGGACTCGGTTGGTTAGATAAGCAGGGTGAGAGTTAAGAGTTTAGGCTATATCGTTCCTTCGTAGAAACCATATTATAATTCGTAATGTGTAATCGATTGGAAATTTATAAGCAGGGAATATCATCCCCTAATCAACGATAATAATAGTCCTATTTGTTTAAGCATAAATTTTGACCTATAGGTCATTTTCATTCGGTTCACGGAAGATGTAATGCGCACGATACCCTGAAGATTTTGTACGATACAATGTGTGTGAAGGACATCATGCAACTTCGGACAAATCAGCCACTAATCAGCCACTTATATCCATACCACATCCTTAGCACTACCTTAGCACTACCTTAGCACCTATGACTCTTATATGGGTTTTAGACCTCTTTTGAATGCCCTCTTGACCTTTCCTTCCCATCCGGCAAAGATGCCTTTTACTATCCCTGTCCTTTCTTCAAAGATGCCTTTTACTATCCCTGTCTTTTTTCCGAAGATACCCCTGTCCTACGATGCTTATTCTTCCATTGAGGGGTGTAGTATATAGCAAGACGCACCGTCGGAGGGGCGGTGCGTCTTCGGGAAACAGCGTAGGGAAGTTTGCGCTACTTATTTCCGGTGTTTGCGCTACCGGTTGCTCGTGTCTGTTCTACCGGCGGTGGGTATACAGGCTACTTGTTGTAGGTGTGCATACTGTATGCGGCAGAGGGTAGGTAGTTGACGCCATACCAGGTGATCTGCATACTCGCAAAGGTGATCAGTAGCACGACTAAGATATACCAACCTTGTGCGTTGCTTTTGTGTGTCTTGTCGGGGAACGGTATATGGGTGCCTATGATGGTCTGGAGCCAGGTTACGGCTGCCCAACATTCTTTCGCATCCCACATCCAGTAGTCGCCCCATGCGTCCTTTGCCCATACCGAACCGCATAACATACCGATAAGCAACAAGGAAGAGGCTGTGGTAAGCAGGCTCTGCGGCAGTGTTGCCCACCGTCCCTGCAAGGGGCGAATAAGGTTCCAAACGGCGGCTACCACTCCCAAGGCGAGTAGCGAATAGGCAACCATATAGACCAGAATGTGCGGGAAGAACCAAAGGCTGCGTAGCGCAGGCATCAGCGTACCGAGTTCCACCCGTGCCAACGAGGCGGCAGAGAAGACAGCCGCCAAGACCAACGACACAGGGAGAACATACCAACTATGCCACGCACGGCAAGTCTGTACCAATGCACCCACAACCAGCAGCACAAAGCCGATATAGACTACGGGCAGCCACGGGTCGCGTACTACCTCGAGAATGCAGAAATCACCCTGCGCACGGTCGTAGTCGGACTGATATATCCACCACCCGTGGTAATGTGCGGGGTGGTTGACCGATGTTTCTACAATATCCCGCCCGTCTATCTCGAGGGTGGAGGTGTACTGCTTGGGGCTTTTGCCGTCTGCATAGTAGTCGATACGAAAGTCCTGCAAGCGTATCGCCATAGGCAACACAAAGGGGCGTCCCTGCTCGGTATAGGCCACTCGTTCCGTGGCGTGAGTGTCCACTACAATCTTCACATCGGTTTCGACCACTGCTCCTGCCATGCCGCCGAGCAGTACCGTGAATAGCCCAAGGTGGCTCAACGCCGCTGTCCACCGCCTCCGGCGTAGGTCGCCTATGCCTGCCGTGAGCAGTAATACAGCGGCCAGCAGGGCTACCGAGACGAACAACCATGAGTGGTAGAGGCGTATTGCCCAGGTACCCTCTATGATCAGTAACAGAACGAGCAGGAGCAGTGTAACTGCCCCTGCCCATCGCAGAATCGTAGTGCCTTTAGATTGCATTGATAAACGCTACTAATGCATCCCTGTCCTTTTTGGTCAGGTTGTAGAATTTCTTTACAGACTCCAAGGCGTCGCTCTCTTCGCTATAGCCATGCCACATGATTGCTTCGACGGTCGTACGGGCACGCGTATCGTGCAGGCGTGCTTCGTAGGCGTCGCCCGTGATTTTCTTGTGCAGTCCGCGTCCCCAGAGCGGTGTGGTGCGGCACCAACCCGTACGGATGTCCTTCTCCATGCATAGTTTGTGCTGCACGAAGTCGGTATATGGCCAGATAGTCTGGTACGGGTAGCGCGGCATATCGCTGTTGCGCTTGAAGAACTTGTTCGGGTCTTGAATATGGTCTGCGCCCGTTGTCCACGACGGACGGTGGCACTCTGCACAACCTATCTGCGTAAACAACTCGCGCCCGCGCAATACATTCTCATCGTGTACATTACGCGCTGCGGGAACGGCTAATCCGCGGTGCCATACCATAAAGTCGGCGTATTCGTCGTCGGTCATCTCAACCGGCAGGTCGGTGCAGGTCAGGTAGTTGTAGATGTTCTGCTCCACATCGTCGGTGAACCAGTCGGCATGCTCGTGGTTGGGGTCAATCTTCTCGATGTATGCGGGGAACCCGGCTTGTACTTCCGGGTCTTTCGATGAGATGGTAGCATAGTTGGTGCCTGCCAAGTCGAGATAGTGGTAGCGACGGTCGGAACGCGTCACATTGGTGATGTTCCAAATGGCGTTTGCACCTGCGGCATCCAACAACGGACCACGCGACATGGCATAGGTATAGCGACGCACATACTTCGTGCCGTCCCCTTGTTTCGAGTTGGAGTAATAGGCACCGTCTTTCCAGTTGCCGCCCTCGAACCAAGCCGACTTCCAGTGCTTGATATAGCCTTTGTTGTATGCCTGCTCCTCCTTTGCCCACTGTGCGGTAATGGAGTCGTCGGGAATGGCATCAGTAAGCCCCGTACCATACACACCGATGGTGTTCTCGAGGCGTACCTCGTAGTTGCCGAGGTCTAACAGTTCGTGTCCATAGACTGCGTCCTCGGGCATATTGACGGTCGGGTAGCGCAACTCAAAGGTCTCGCCGTCCTCGAACGCCATTTTGTTGTTGCTGGCAGCGCAGGTATTGACCGTATGCCATGTGACGGTTATCTTGCTTTCGTCAATCGGTGCTTTGAATGGCGCAACGGCATGCAGTTGGGGCATACCGGCTACCCAAGTCTTGTAGTTCTCCGTCGAAGGATCGAAGATAACGAGAAGTGTTCCGTTGCCGATCTCCTGTGTGTTGTAAGTGCCTTCTTCTACCGACTTACCATGTCCGTAACCCGGGTGGCAGTGCAAACACGAAGAGCGCACATAGACAGGACCCAAGCCGCCACGCGTACCCGTGGCGTTGCTCATAAACTGTTTCTCGAAGAGGGCTTCGCCCGCCTTGAACGACTCTAACCAGTTGCCGTTGTCGATAGAGGGTGTCGGTTGCTCGTAGGCATTCGAGGCGGAAACAAACGATGTACCGAGTTGTCCGCCCGCATAGTACCAATCCGGCAGTTCCGTGTCCTTGTCGGTCGGTTCGTTGTTGTTACTGTTGGTACGGCAACTTGCCAGCGCGATTACGCTGACAAGCATGCCTACCATTAGATATGTTTTCTTCATACTAATGAGATTATTATGTGTTTTTGTTTAGTCTTGTGCACTCAATTTGGCATTTACCTTCTCGAGTACATTAACGAGGTCTGTTCCTACTACCTCTACTGCCTTGGTGGCTGCTTCGCCTTTGGCATTGGCATCGAGTGCAAACGGCTCTGCTATCTTACCGATGGCCTCAATGGCGTTCGTAATAGCCGTACGGCACTCCGTATCCAGCGAAGCATCCACGGACTTGATATAGTCGGAGATGGAAGCATCGCCCGAGTTGCTGCCGCAATATGCGTTTTGGATAGAACGGATATTGTCTTGGAAGTCCTCAATCGAGTTGAGCGCGTACGGACTCTCGATATAGTTGCGGTCTTCGGCAGAGGTAGCACTGTTCGGACGACCAATCTTGGTGTTTCCCACCTCGTCGGCAATGTCGATGCAGCCTTGGATAACCTCTTCGGCAGCCTCTTGGTAAGTAGAGTAGGTACCACCGGTAGCCACTTTCATGTACGAGCCGTAGCCCTTAACGAACTCTACACCGTAGTCAATCTCAGCCTCTTCGAGAATGGTTTGTTTCTCCTCGCTGATATTGTCCACACCTGCCCAAGAAGCCTCGAGCGCAACGGTCTGGTTGCGCAAGTCCTCTGCCACTGCCACGAGATAGACCAACTCTGCACGGGTGTAGGTGGTAATATCGTGGGTGCGGACATTGCTCTTATCTGTATTGTCGGTAGCGTAGAGCATATACTCGATAGCGTGGAACCCAAGCAGACCATAGCCGAGTTTCGTGCCTACATAGTCTGCACCCTGCTCTTCGATTTGCTTCATCTGCTCCTCATTGCCGAGCATAGCGTCCATACCGTCTTTGTCGAGAGGCCATGAGTCGATATGCGGGTCAATGTTGTGGTTGGCTGCGGGACCGTAGAGAAATGCCTCGCTCAACTCCCAATAACGGCGAGCGGTTGTCCACGAGGTAGCGGCTGCCTGTACATCGGCATCGGTCAATGTTTTTGCCTCAAACTTGGTGAATATGTTCTCGCAGTTCTCATAGAGCGTAACGGTTGCGTCCGAGAGGCTCTTGTAGGTCGGAATGACCGTGTTGTCCACATACGGAGTCATGGCTGCCTTAAGGGCTTGCTCTTTGGGCGAATCAACATCTGAATTGTTCTTGTTCTCGCACGATGCGAGACCGAGAGTGGCTACTGAAAGTAGCGTTGCGTAAAAGAAAATCTTTTTCATTATGTATTGTAAATTATTATTGTTGCTTTGTGGGGCTATCCGTTCGCTATCCCTTGCGTATGGGTTGCTTATCCCTTGCTGCAGAGGAAAGAAACGATAGTACTTGAATGGTTAATCTGTTTTAGTTATAGTTCGAAGAAGCCGCTGTAGGGAATTAGTTATAGTTCGAAGAAACCGCTGTAGTTGATGCTCAACGCAATATACGGCTCGTTGTTGTATTTCGTGTCGGAGTGGGGATTCTGGTTCAGAATACCGTAGCCAAACTCACCTTTGACCACTATCTGCGGGATAGGGAAATAGTTGAAGCCGCACGACACTTTCTGCCGTCCCGTCCAATAACTGCGGGTCGATGCGACTTTGGCCTGTGCATCATAGATGTCGTAGCGCGCAAAGAGGTAGAACTGCTGTTGCTTATCACGCAGGGTCTTGCTCAACGAGAAGAAATCGTATCCGATCTCCGCACCCACGCTATAGGCATCGCTCGCTACGGCTTGGCGCTTGGAGACGGAGGTCTTGGGCATAGACATATTGTAGGCGGTAATTTTGTCGGCGTCCGAGAGGTGTCCGTAGAGCGCAGAGCCGCGGAAAATCACGCCGTGCCCCTTGTAGCGCCAATCGAATGCCCCGAGGCTGACAAGCCCGTACACACCTTTGTATTTGCTCGAGTTGGTCGGTTGCAGATTGTTGTGGAACGAAGTACCGGTATAGCCGCTCAAGGAGAGACGCAGTGCATCCGAACCTTTCTTATTAAGCGGGTAGAAATCGAGGCGTACCAAACCCGCATAGCAGTTGGCGAGTTTGAACTCGTAGGAAGATGCCGAGCCGTATTGTATCCAATTCTTCTTGCCGAAAAGGGCACTCTCAAGTCCGGGAAGGAACTGCGCCGTGTATCCGAGCCACTTGTAGCGACCATGGAACTGCAATCCCACATCGTGCCAAGTGCAAGGGATAATGGTGTTATCACCCTCGGGACGATAGACACCGAAGAATTGGTCAGGTTCGTGGTGGGCATTGGTGCCTCCGAGAGGAACGATAATCATACCCGCACGAATGTTGGCGTAGGGGTTGAACGACTTTTGGAGCCAGAACTGCTCGAGTGCGACCTCGCCGCCACGCTCAACCTCGGTTTCATACTCGCCGCCCTCTTCGTCCTCTATCTCTACGGCTGCTTCCGTACCGCCGTGTTCGAACTCAATCTCCGAGCCCATCGACCAGCCTTTGCCGAAATCGTAGCCCATATAGACTACCACATGCGGGAGATCGAACTCGCCGTATTGGTCGTCCTTGTAGGTGTCGGGGGAGGTGTAGCGCAGGTAGTTGTTGGAGTAGAAGCAGCGTTTCATAGCCGCCTCGCCGTAGCCGCCTATTGTGAAGCGGTGTTTGCGCTCGGTCTTTACAGGGGTTACATTGGCATCCGGTGCTACTTGTTGTGCTCCCGTACTCGCCATTTGTTGGGATGGCTCTGTTTCTTTCTGCGCTGCGCATTGTGCATTGGCGGTTGTGCCTTGCTCGAGACGTTCCACGCGTTCGATGAGTGCTTTGAGGTCTGCTTGTGAGACGAGAATGGAGTCCTCGGCATGCAGGACAAGTGTCCCCGCCAGCAGACAAAGCGTGTAAATATATCTTTTCATACTAATACCTTATTTACCATTGCTGTTTGAGCATTTTGGGATATGAACTGTTTTACTACGCCGATTGTCTGTAGCGACACACTATCCGCATGGCTAATTGTCTCCTGCGAGACACCTGTGCCTTGCGCGGGCGGTTCTGTGTTGTTTGTAATTGGGAGTACCAAGTGATGGTTTTCGTCGCCTCAGAACCGCCGCAGCAAGACTGTGTACAATTCAATAAACCTTCTTTCAAAAAACAGTGCAAAGGTACTGCCTTTTCGTTCCCCCCGCAATCCCGCATAGTGGGTAAACTCTTATCCCTATTTTTAGTGATGGAAATTATTTCAATTAAGAATTAGGAATTTATTCAATTAGTAATTAGGATTTAGGAATTGGCTGTTATTCCTTCGACATTGTTGGTGTAGGGTGCGGACTTTGACCTATATTCCCTGGCTAATAGACATTTCTTGTACCTAAAACACCCTTAAATGGCTTTATTTATCGGCGTTGTAGGTCATGATATATGCGTCAATCATCGCTTTTTTATATTGCACGGACAACCCATTATGTACACCTATCAGTTTCTTTAGTCTGGCAAAGAAACTTTCCATCACATTATTGGTATAGGGCAACTTTTGTTCGGGGTAAGTATAGAATGTCTATTAGCCCAGAGATATACAAAAAATGAAATAAATTGGAAACGATTGAAATATTGGAATGTACATATAAAAACACAAACTATTCTCACGAACAGTTGGTAAGGCTATTTCCTTTTTTTAGGGGACTCGATAATAGAATCGTACCCGTTCGTTTTTATATGTAATCTAAACATACATTTTTGATCAACTTTTTCAAAACAAGGAGTTAACACTTTTTTGGTGTTAACTCCTATAAATTCGGGCTAATAGACATTTCTTGTACCTAAAACAGAGCGGTAGGGGTAGTAATAGACA
>CAVEFV010000056.1:0-13948 GCA_963615025.1 Firmicutes bacterium CAG:95
CGGTGCGTCAAAAATCGAGCGAGTACTGCGAAAAGCGGAGGTACTGTCTGAGCAAAGCGAGTTGTGCCGTAGACGCAGTACGAGTGAGTATTATTTTTGGCAACGCCCGACACACAGCCGATAAATTTTCTTTGCTTCGTTTCTTTTGTTCAAGCAAAAGAAATGAAGAATATATTGCTATGGCTCTCAATTCTCCTTCATAGATAGAACAATATGTTACCGTAAAACCAAATTAACCCTTTCAACCAATTAAACTACGCATAAACATATAAACTCCTAAACTCATTAACCCAAACAACCTCTTTCCACCTGCCATTTTCAAACCACGGTTTTGGCACAGATTTTGCTTTTCTGTCCGTATAAAATCATCAAACAATACAAAATGGATAACACTGTAGATATTCGAGAATTACAAGAACGAATCGAAAGAGAAAGTTCCTTTGTCGATGCCCTCACAATGGGTATGAATCAAGTGATTGTGGGACAAAAACACTTGATTGAAAGTTTATTGATTGGATTATTGAGCGACGGACATATCCTCTTGGAGGGAGTTCCGGGATTGGCTAAAACATTAGCCATAAAAACTCTTTCCGACCTTATCAAAGCGAACTTCTCACGAATCCAATTCACACCAGACTTATTGCCTGCTGATGTCTTAGGTACACAAATATACTCCCAGCGAAATGAGGAGTTCCGTATTAAAAAAGGACCTATATTTGCCAACTTCGTTCTTGCAGACGAGATCAATCGTGCCCCCGCTAAAGTACAATCAGCACTCCTTGAAGCCATGCAGGAACGACAAATAACCATCGGAGAAGAAACCTTCAAGTTAGATGACCCCTTCCTTGTATTGGCAACCCAAAACCCGATAGAACAGGAAGGTACCTATCCACTGCCGGAAGCACAGACTGACCGTTTCATGCTCAAAGTGGTGATAGGTTATCCTAAAAAGGAAGAGGAGCAACAAATCATACGGCAAAATATCAGCAGCGTACAAAAACAGATAATGCCAATTCTCTCAACCGAAGATATACGCAAGGCACGACAAATCGTCAAAGAAGTTTACCTCGATGAGAAAATAGAAAAGTACATTGTCGATATTGTCTTCGCTACTCGCTATCCCGAAACTTATGAATTGGACGCTCTGAAGGGAATGATACAATTTGGCGGCAGTCCTCGTGCGAGCATTAATCTTGCTTTGGCAGCACGAGCTTACGCCTTCATCCATCGACGCGGATATGTAGTTCCCGAAGATGTCCGTGCCGTATGCTACGATGTACTCCGGCACCGTATAGGGCTGACCTACGAAGCGGAAGCACAGAATATGACTACCGAAGATGTCATTACCGAGATCCTTAATAAAGTGCAAGTTCCTTAAGGGATAAAGTGTAGAGTACATGACCAGCGAAGAGTTACTACAAAAAGTCCGCCGCATCGAGATTAAAACACGAGGCTTGTCCCGTAATATCTTTGCCGGAGAATATCATAGCCAATTCAAAGGGAGGGGTATGACTTTCTCCGAAGTGCGAGAATACCAAAACGGTGATGATGTACGCTCAATAGATTGGAATGTAACGGCACGACTCAACAAACCCTATATCAAGGTCTTCGAAGAAGAAAGGGAAATGACTGTTATGCTGCTCGTTGATGTATCGGGTAGCCGTAACTTCGGTACAGTAAACCAAACGAAACGGGAAATGATGGCAGAAGTAGCAGCAACACTCGCATTCTCTACCATCGAAAATAACGACAAGATTGGAGTTATCTTCTTCTCTGATAAAATAGAGAAATACATACCCCCGAAGAAAGGACGGAAACATGTGCTACACATCATCCGCGAACTGATCGACTTCGAACCGGCATCGACGGGTACAGATATAGCCAACTGCATACAATACTTCGCCAATGCACAAAAACGCCGTTGTACTGCCTTCCTTATATCTGACTTCGATGTACCTTTGGAGGGCAAGCAAGGAATTGCTGCAGCAGAAAAGCCGTTGATAATAGCATCCGAGAAACACGACCTTTCCGCCATACAGATATACGACTATCGGGATGCTATGATGCCCGATGTGGGACTGCTTAAAGTAAAAGACGCAGAAACAGGAAAAAGAATATGGGTAGATACCTCTGTCAAGGCTGTACGCGACGATTATGCTCAGCAATGGGATATACAACAGAATGCATGGCATACCATATTCACTAAACTCGGCGTGAGAAATGTTAGCATCTGTACCGGAGAAGATTATGTCAAAGGACTGATAAAGTTATTCAGAATATAAAACATCTATGAGCCTTTCTTTGTTGATATTAAGCATCGTGGTTAGTGCCAACATCGACTCTGTAGAGTTGAAGATAGGGGATCAAACACAACTACATCTGTCAGCAACTGCTGCTCCATCAGAGCAAGTGCAGTTCCCTAAATATGGAGCAACGCTGATAGAAGGCTTGGAAATAGTAAAACAATCGCCTGTTGATACCATCCGGCAAGATAATGGCAACATAACCTTTAGGCAGGATCTTACACTGACGGCATTCAAAGATTCTTTGTTCCTCATACCGCCTATACCGTTTGTAAGCGGTTCCGATACAATCTACACCAATCCCCTGTCGCTGAATATCATACAACCGTTTGTCATAGATACGGCCGACAATGCGATTACCGATATCAAACCTATCTACAAAGCACCTGTTTGGTGGTGGGGAGTAATGCGCTGGGTACTATTGTCAATAGGTATTATTGGCATCGCTATCGGATTGTATTATCTCATTCGTTTCTTGCACAAACGCAGAACGCAGCAAAAAGAACCCTCAACCGTAGTGGAAGACACACGACCTGCAGAAGAAATCGCACGCGAAAGGCTCAACAAAATAAAGGAGCAGAAGATTTGGCAACAGGGACGAACTAAAGACTACTATACGGAACTGACGGACACACTACGCGACTATATGGCTCGCCGCTTCGATATAACTACGCAGGAGAATACTTCTGCCGAGATACTTGCTAAAACAAAGCAACTCATCGAAAAGGATCTGTTTGCGTCACTCAAACAAACACTGATGCTTGCAGATCTCGTCAAGTTTGCTAAATGGATACCACAAACTGAAGAGAACGAACAAGCATTACGCTTTGCCTATCGCTTTGTTGAACAAACAACACCGGTCGAACAGGAAAACACCGTAGATAGCACCAACAACAACGATACCGACACAAAAGCATGACCTTTCAAAATCCATATTATCTGCTATTCTTGCTGATACTGCTACCAATAGTCTTTTGGTACATCTGGGAAATGCGCAAAAACGATGCAAGTCTGCAAGTCTCTACTACATACTCTCTGCAACGAAGACGCACTTGGAGAACCTGCTTGCTGCATGTTCCCTTCATCCTCTTGATAAGCGCAATCACACTTCTCATCATCGCATTGGCACGCCCGCAACTGACTAACAAACTGCGTCAGGAATCAACCGAAGGTATAGACATAATGATGGTTGTGGACATATCTGGTACTATGCAAGCCGAAGATCTACGCCCCAATCGATTAGAGGCGGCTAAAACTGTTGCGTGCGACTTTATAAACAACCGACCAGATGATAATATAGGACTTGTAGTCTTCGCTGGAGAAAGTTTTACGCAATGTCCTATGACAACCGACCATAATGTCTTGATCAATCTTTTCAGTGCCGTACAATTTGGCATGATTGATGATGGAACAGCCATCGGACTGGGCATCGCTAATGCTGTCAATCGTATGAAAGACTCCAAAACAAAGTCTAAAGTGATTATCCTACTGACAGATGGTTCAAATAACAGGGGAGATATTGACCCGACCACTGCAGCAGAAATCGCTAAAACCTACGGCATTCGTATTTATGCCATCGGCGTAGGAAGTTACGGCAAATCTCGTGTGCCGGTGCAAACACCGTTAGGCAAGCAATATGTGGAAATCGAAAATGAGTTCGACGAAAATACACTCCGGCAGATTGCACAAGCAACCGATGGGGCTTATTTCCGCGCTACAGACAATCAGAAACTACAAGCAATCTATCGGGAAATCGACCAGATGGAAAAAACGAAAATGCAGGTACGGGAATACGCAAAACGAAGCGAATACTTTCCTCCTTTCTTGTGGGCTGCATTGGGATGCCTCATTGTTAGCATCCTGCTCCGTTATGTCGTCCTACGAACTATAAGCAACTGACCAATATGTTCCGTTTCGCAAACATACAAGCACTCTGGCTGCTACTATTGATACCCTTGTTAACAGTAGTATTTATCCTTATCACGCACCGTAAACATAAGCAACTGCAAGCATTCGGCGACGAACAACTGATAAAGAACCTAATGCCGAACGCCTCAAGAGTACGCCCGGTACTAAAATTCTGCTTTAATATGTTGGCGTTGCTTTTCCTTATATTAGCCATTGCACGACCGCAATATGGAGAAAAAGAAGAGATACAAAAACGCAACGGCATTAAAGTGATGTTCGCTTTAGATGTAAGCAACTCTATGTTGGCGGAAGATGTAGCACCGAACCGTTTGGAAAGAGCAAAGCAGATATTCTCCAAACTAATCGATAACATGCAGGACGATAAAGTAGGATTAGTAGTATTTGCAGGCGAAGCATATACTCAGTTGCCTATTACTTGCGACTATGTATCTGCCAAGATGTTTCTACAGTCCATCAGTCCTGATCTTATCAAAACACAGGGGACCGTTATCGGACGCGCATTGCAAACATCTATGCAGGCCTTTGGAGAAAAAGACGAAGCCTCACGGGTGATTATTCTTATTACGGATGGAGAAGATCACGACGACAATGCAGAAGCCATCGCGCAACAAATCAAAGAACAAGGTGCCGAGATAATAGTAGTAGGTATAGGCAAACCGGAAGGCTCTCCAATACCAGTCCCTGGTACAACAGGATTTCGCAAAGACCGACAGGGGAATGTAGTTGTATCAAGATTGAATGAAGAGATGTGCCGGTCAATAGCGAAAGCAGGAGGTGGTATCTATGTGCGATGTGATAACACTAATACTGCCAAACGGGTTATAGAAAACAGACTGAATGATTTGGCGACCGCTGAATTAGAGGCGAAAGTACTAACCAATTACAACGAACAATACCAGACATTTGTAGCGATTGCCCTACTAATTTTAATAGTGGATTTCTTTATCTTCAATCGAAAGAACAAACGCCTCAGTCAGATGAATATCTTTGGAGAGAAGCGCAATAATACCAAGACCCTATGAAACGCAAAAATATACTATTATACGCCGTTTTCTTCCTTCTGCCTACATTAGTGTACGCTCAAAAAGAGAGCGTTGATGTAAGGCGGGGTAATAATGCTTACAAGAAAGAAAACTTTGTGGATGCAGAAGTAAACTACCGCAAAGGATTAGATAAAAATGCTGAGGCTTTTGAAGCACATTTCAATCTCGGTAATGCGTTATTCCGACAAGAAAAGTATGCCGATGCTATCGAGCAGTATAAAGAAGCAAGTCACTATATAAAGGACGATAAACAAAAACAATCGGCAATTAATCATAACATCGGCAATGCACACTTTGCACAACAACAGTATTCCGATGCTATAGAGGCTTACAAACAGTCATTAAAGGATAATCCGACTGACGATGACACTCGCTACAATCTTGTCAAAGCGATGCAATATCTACAACAACAGCAACAACAAAACCATCAGCATCAACAGAACCAAAATCAAGATCAGCAGCAGAAACAGCAACAAGACCAACAACAGCAAGATCAACAAGACAACAGGCAGCAACAGCAGCAACAGGAAGAGCAACCGAATATAGATAAAGAAACAGCCGAACAACTACTTCAAGCCCTTGAACAAGACGAACAGGAAACACAAGAGAAAGTAAAACAACAAGAGGCACAAGGTGGCAAGAAGTTAGAAAAAGATTGGTAACGATAATCGACAACAGAAGTATGAAGAAACCGTTAAGCATATTCCTATATCTCACATTGATAGTATCTACAGTCTTTGCTGAAGATATCGAGTTTCGAGCATCTGCACCTGCACAAGTAATATCAGGTAAACCATTCCAGATAACCTATACTATAAACAAGGATGGTCGTGACTTGCGTATTCCCGAATTCGAGGTATTTGATATCTTGGCAGGACCATACACAAGTACAAGTAGTAGCACACAATGGCTTAATGGCAAGCGAACTTCTTCCTACACCAAAACATTTACCTATACTCTATCTGCCAACAAAGAAGGAACCTTCTCTATACGCCCTGCGACAATCAAAATAGATAAGGAGACTTATACATCGAATGGCCTGAAAATAACAGTTCTTCCTCCTGACCAAGTCTCTGCTAACAGCAATAATGCAGCAGACAACTCGCAATCACAATCCTCTGTTGGTGCTTCTACTGATAACGATCGCACAGGCGATATATTTATCCGCACCATAGTAGGCAAGACTAAAGTACATGAGCAAGAGTGTATTCTGCTCTCCTATAAACTATACTTTGCCGGAGTAGATGTAGCACAATTTACTAACAATACCACTATACCCGACTTCAAAGGCTTTTTGAAGCAGGAAATAGATTTAGGCGATATACAGACCGAGTTGGAACATTACAACAACCGCAATTATCAGACGGCAGTACTATATCAGACACTACTTTATCCGCAGCATAGTGGTACTATAAAGATAGAACCAGCCTCGTTCGAGGCTGTGTTACGCGTACGAAATCGTGTGCAGACACATAGTATATTCAATAGTTTTTTTGACACCTATTCTAATGTTACCAGAAAACTAAAGTCGCCTGGTGTATCCATCAATGTTGATGCTTTACCAAAAGGTAAACCAAAATCCTTTTTAGGTGGGGTCGGACAATTTCAAATTAACTCTTCTCTTTCTACCGACCAACTGCATACCAACGAAGCAGTTACTTTGCGCCTTGAAATAAAGGGTAATGGTAATTTGAAGTTACTTAAAACACCTACAGTTGAATGGCCGGAGGGCTTTGAAGTATATGACCCAAAAGTAACGAACAACTTTAAGACGACTGTTAATGGTACATCAGGCACCAAAACTATAGAGTATTTGGCAATATCGCGCGCCTCTGGAGACTTTACCATTCCAGCAATAGAGTTCTCTTATTTTGATACCCAAAGTGATACTTACAAGGTTCTTTCTACGCCCGAATATACTTTGCATGTGCAGCGTAGTGCCGATGATGCCAATACTGCCGTCGTTGCAGGTAATCATACTGAAAAAGAGAACATCAAACAACTGAATTCCGATATTCGCTATATATACACAGGTGGATTGCCTGTTGTTAAGAGAACGATGTTACATTTTGGTGACCTTGTATTTTGGTTGTGCTATCTTATTCCATTGCTTTTAGCCACTATCTTGTTTATTATCTTCCACCGACAAATACGCGAGAATGCAGATTTGGTAAAGGTTCGTTATAAGAAAGCCAATAAAACAGCGCAGCGTCGATTACGCAAGGCAAAAGGTTTGATGACCGAAGGTAATAAAGAGCAGTTTTATGAAGAGATAGAACGAGCAGCATGGACTTATCTTAGTGACCGCCTTTCTATACCTATGGCTGATCTTAATAAAGAGAATATATCTCAGATACTGAGTCGAAAGGGTGTTGGAGATGATGTAATAAAGCAAGTATTAGCGTTGCTATCTAATGCGGAGTTCGCTCGTTATGCGCCCGCAGCAACAGGCTACAAGATGGAGGATATATACCAAGCAACTATACAACTGATTGATCAATTAGAAACATGTAAACTATAGGTATGAAAAAGAGACTTCTTATCATCATCAATATAATATGCTTGTCGGTTCTTTCTTACGGGCAGGAACCATTGTTGGAGGCACGGGCGTTTTACGATGCAGGAGAGTACGCAGAAGCCATTGCGTTGTATGATTCTTTGTTGGCAGTGAATCCGTCTGCAGAATTGGAATACAACATTGCCAATACTTACTATAAAGCAGGTGAGATAGGCAGTAGTATCTTGCACTATGAACGCGCGCTTCGCCTGCGTCCCTCTTATTCTGATGCGAAGTACAATCTAAAGATTGCCCAGCAGCGAATTGTTGACGACCTTAAGAACGACAATGAAACTCTCTTGTCGGTATGGGTTATGTTTGTTATTCGTTCTTTGACAGAACAAGATTGGATTATCTTTAGTTTGATAGCCTTCTTTATATTCTTGGCCGGTATTATTACTTTCTCTTTCGTACGCTCTGTCCCTGTTCGTAAGACGGGTTTTTATGTAGCGTGCATTGCTATTCTATTCAGCATAACGACTTTCATTTTTGCAGGTGTGGAGCATAAAGAGAACAAGGAGCAACGAGATGCTATTGTCATGCAGAGTATTGTTAGTGTAAAAAGCAGCCCTGATAAATCGGGGACTGATATTTTTGTGTTGCACGAAGGAACGAAGGTACATATACGCTCTGTCTTATCAGATTGGGTAGAAATACAAGTAGCCGATAATGTAGGTTGGATCCGGCTATCTTGCATAGAGCGAATATAATGCAATTAACAATATCTATCTTTCTTATGATGTCCTCTGTATGGAGTAGTATTCTCTATGCAGACGAGCAGGTATTGTTGGCTATCAATGGAGCCAATACGCTGTTTTTAGACAAGTTCCTGTGGAATATATCCGTACCTGCTGTTTGGATACCTCTCTATATAGTGCTGACATTGTGTATCGTGCGGCGTTATGGGAAGCAGAGTCTATGGATAATGCTTGCATTTGCAGTGTGCGTAGGATTGTCCGACTATGTTTCTTCGGGTATTATTAAGAATCTTGTAGCACGACCTCGCCCGACCCATACGGCAGGCATTGAAGATATGTTGCATATCGTGAATAACTATTACGGCGGTATGTACGGATTCGTATCTTCGCATGCAGCAAATACATTGTGCTGCGCTCTTTTGTTCTCTCTTGTATGGAGGAATAAGATTTCGACAATCAGCCTATGTGTATGGACGGTATTAGTATGTTGGTCGCGTATGTATTTGGGAGCGCATTATCCTTTAGATATACTTGGAGGGTTGCTCGTTGGAACAACCCTCGCTTTAGCAGGCTATTTTTGTCTAAGTAAGAAAAAAGATTTATCGGTAAAATATCGGAGGAATTACCCTGCAATATACGATTGGTTACCTTGCATCACATTGGTTGTAACCCTCGTGATATGTTGCTTGGTGTAGCAATGCTGTCGGTAGGTAGCATCGGGCGTCGGAATATAGGTGCACAACGCTTGTTGTTTCCATCATTAAGTTGGCAGTTCATGTACTGATTGTATTGTTCTTGCGTCAATACTCCCTTGAATTCCGCCATTTTCTGGTGAATACGCTCTATCATCTCTGCCCGTGTGTTAGAGGCACGGCGTGCTTTCGCATATTTAAGGTTGATTTGATATATTGTATCCCTTTGTGCTTGCGACAGGCTTAATTCGTCCTGCATCATTTCTGTCTGCTTTTCTGCTTCTTCCTCTGCCGTATGCATGTGCATGGGTTTAGGTTGTGCCATAAGTGCATAGACGCTCATACATACTAAAGAAAGAAATACTACAACCCATTTCATAATTGTTTTCTATTAGGCTTTGTTACTTTTCCAATAGAAATACAAACTTCATACCAAATACCAGCGTTTTGGGATCAGGTTATGTAGTACTCTTTTTTGAAATGTGTTGAAGTAACCGATAAATGCTATCTGAGATTGGGGTCACATGTGAGGTCCACATTTAGTTTGCGGAATACTTTTCTATCTACATCCGATAGCATTACCGTAGAGTGTACTTTGCACCCAGACAGAAGGGGTAATGCAGCAAGTGTTTTGCGACATTTGTCATCGTGTAGAGAAAGGACGGATAGTGCAACAAGTACCTCGTCGGTATGCAGGCAGGGATTTTTGCCTTTCAGGTAGGCTATTTTGGTGTGTTGAATAGGGCTAATCATATCTTGCGGTATGAGGTCTATGTCGTGGTCGATTCCTGCGATGTATTTTGTTGCATTGAGTAGTAGAGCAGCGGATGAGCCTAATAGTTCGCTTTGATGTGCAGTGATGATTGTTCCATCGTGTAGTTCTATAGCAGCGGAGGCTATACCAAGCAGTTGTTCTTTTATTTCCTTTGCTGCAACTGTTACTCGCCTATAAGCACTATTGATTCCTACTTGTTTGAATAGTAATGCTATTTTCTTGACGGCTTGTTCTGTGCCTGTTCCTACTGCGAACTCATTGAGTGCAGCGTAGTATCGACTGATAATCTCTTGTTTTGCTGCCTCTACACATACGGCGTCGTCTGTTATACAGAAGCCTACCATATTTACGCCCATATCTGTGGGTGATTTGTATGGATTGTAGCCGTATATACTTGTGAATAGTGTATCGAGTACCGGGAATGTTTCAATGTCGCGGTTATAATTAACCGCCGTTTTACCATACGCCTCTAAATGATAGGGGTCGATCATATTGACATCGTTTAGATCTGCGGTCGCCGCTTCATAGGCCAAGTTGATGGGATGCTTCAGGGGTAGATTCCATACAGGAAAGGTTTCGAACTTGGCATATCCGGCATCTCTTCCCCGTTGGTGTTCGTTGTACAGTTGTGACAGGCATACAGCCATCTTCCCACTACCGGGTCCAGGTGCAGTAACGATTACGAGAGGTCGTGTGGTTTCAATATAGTCGTTCTTCCCATATCCCTGTTCTGAGGCGATTAGTTCCACATTATGTGGATATCCCTCGATGGTATAGTGGTAGTAGGTTTTGATATTCTTTCGCTCTAATCGTTGTCTGTAGATATTAGCGGAGTGCTGACCATGATAGTGCGTGATAACAACGGAGGAGACAAGAAATCCCCGTGATGTGAGTTCGTTGTACAGACGAAGTACATCCTCGTCATAAGTGATTCCGAGATCTTGCCGTATTTTATTCTTTTCGATGTCCAGAGCAGAGATGACAATAACAATTTCGAGCGAGTCTGCTAAACAGGTTAACATAGCCAGTTTGCTATCAGGTTTGAAGCCTGGTAGTACTCTACTTGCGTGATAATCGTCGGACAGTTTACCCCCCATTTCGAGATACAGTTTGTTGCCTAAATGGGCGATCCGCTCACGAATATGCTCCGATTGAACACGGATGTACTTTTCATTGTCAAATCCTATTGTCATACTTTTGAAGTATTAGTGTTGTGCAAAGATAAGCAAAATTGTAGAATTCTGCAAGGCGGGTGAGTTGTAGGATTTAGGTGGGAGGATAGAAGTGTACAACTGCTTTGTATGTCGGTCTTATGGTTTGGACTGCTTTTTGCCTTTGGGCAAGGGTATATGCCAGTTGTAGAAGGCAGGTGCTTTGGTTTTTAGACGAGTGAAGGCGTAATAGAGTAGGGGTACACAGACTATGGATAAGCATGCTCCTGCGAATATGTCAGCCAAGAAATGCTGAGAAAGGTAGATGCGTGAATATGCGCCTATGAATGCTGCCAGGAAGCAGAGTGTTTGTATGCTGTATTTTGCGATATTTGACAGTCTTGGGTTGCGGCAACAGAGTATGGATATGATAAAGAAGAGCGTCACAAATGTTGCTGTGTGTCCTGAAGGGAAACTGTTTGCATAATTCATGCGGACTCCTTCGACCAAAGGCAGTGCATCGGGGTTGTGCAGTATATCGAAAACAGTTGCCGGTCTTGGATCAGCCACGATGCGCTTTATTATTTGCACAATGAGTCCTATACCCAATTCACCACTGAGTACGAAAAGTGCATCGCCCACCCGATAAAACAACAATACAACTGCCAAGATATAGATAGCAAATTCGGCAATTTTTGTATAGTATCGGAAAAATATGTCCAGCGTTGGGGTATGGTAGGAGTTGAGTAGAAGGTGTAGCGGTTTTTGCGGTATGGTAACAAGAAGATACCCTATTACGCTGATTAACAGGAGTGATAGTATAATAAAGAGTATATTTTGTTTCAGTATTTGTTTCATTATCGGTATTTTTTTCTACAAGTTTTACATACTCCGTACACGGAGAGTGAGAAATTGGACATATTGAAATTGTTGAAAGGTCTTTCATGTAGTATGTTTTCTACCGCCTTGTCTCGGAACTCGACCTCTCGTCCGCATCGTACACAAATGAAGTGCATGGTAGATTCGTGCGTCAGTACCATTGTGTATTCAATCGTTTTCACTTGCTTTGCTTGCGGCTGCCGTCGTAGTATGTGGCATTCGCAGAACAGGTTCAGTGTATTATAAACCGTTGCTACACTGATAGGCATGGAAGCAGGAAGGTCATGTTGAAGCAGTTCGGTGGTAAACCAGCCTTTGTAGGCACATACTTGCTTGAGAATAGTAAGGCGTTCTTGTGTACAACGCAGGTTATTTGATTTGAGGTATCGACACAGTATTTCGGAAGATGTATTGAATAAATCTTCCTGCTTGTTAGGAGCGTTGAGTCGTACCTTTTTTTTGTTTATACTACCGTTTTGTGCCATATCTACGATTATATAGAACGGATGTAGGCACGACGCCGTTTGTGTTGTTTTTTGTCGAAGTATTCCCAGTTGGCTTGATTTTTAGCATTTGTCTCCATTATAGATGTTGTTTCCACCCGCTTGATGCCATATTGTTTGAAGTATGGAATCTGGTCGACGATAATAAGGCTATTCACTCCTCTGTTTTGGTAGTCGGGTCGTACTGCTATGAGTAGTAGGTCAAAGACTTCCATTTTTTTCGCCCGCAGTGCCTTGATGATATGATACCACCCGAATGGGAATAGTTTTCCGCCACAACGCCGCAATGCTTCGGATATGTCGGGCATACCTACTCCTACCGCTACGACTTCGTCTTTCTCGTTTACGACAATGGTAACAAAGTCGAAGTTGACCAAAGGGAAGTACATTTCGCAATAGTACTTCTTTTGATTAGGCGTGAGGGGTTGAAAGTTATAGAGTTGTTGGTATGCTTCGTCTATTACATCGAAATAAGTGAATCCGTATTTTCGTTTCAGTTCTCGTACACTACGCACCTTGTCCACTCGTACATTACTTCGTTCTGCAGCGATTTTAGACATTCTATCCAAGCGTTCCGGTACAGAGTCGGGAGGTGTTATTTGGAATTCTATCCAGTCGTTTTCTTTCTCTAATCCATAGGCTTCCATGTGCCTTTCATAGTAGGGATAGTTATAGAGAGAAGCCATAGGAGCGAGGTATTCGAACCCTTCGATGAGCAGTCCTTCGTGGTCGAAGTCAGTAAATCCTACCGGTCCATTCATAGCATCCATACCTTTGCTCTTGCCGTATTGTGCGACGGCGTCCAATAGCGCTTTCGAGACTTCCAAGTCGTCGATAAAATCCATCCAGCCAAATCGTACATGGTTGACATTCCAGTGTTTGTTTGCCGCATAGTTGATCAGACCTGCAATGCGCCCTACTATTTTACCATTCTGATAAGCAAGGAATAGTTTCTTTTCGCAGACCTCAAAGGCGGGGTTTTTCTTTTCATCGAAGGTGTTCAGTTCGTCGAACATGAGAGATGGACAATAGTTTGGACAATCTTTGTATAAATCGTTACCGAACTGAATAAATTTGCGGATGTCTCTTTTAGAAGTGATTTCTTGTATCTCTATAGCCATAAGCATTCGGATTCCAAATATGAATTCTTTATTTATGATGAAGTGCTGCAAAAGTAGTTTTTTTTTTTGAAAGGTGCAAATATGGGGATATGGTGGTTGTTGGTGGTGGGGTTGTGTGAGTTTCGTTGTTTGCGTAGTTTTCGTTAGTGGGGAATATAGAGGTGTGAGGGTAATATATTGTTTTTCTTTCGAAGGAGAGTTGAGAGCCATAGCACGCTATGGCTCTACAGCGAGCATAAGCATTGGATGAAACATAGGTGAGGGTATGAGAGCCATAGCACGCTATGGCTCTACAGC
>CAVEFV010000057.1:0-13656 GCA_963615025.1 Firmicutes bacterium CAG:95
TGTTCCCGTTAAACCCAACTAACCCTTTCAACCCATTAAACCACGCATAAACACACAAACTCCTAAACTCATCAACTAAAAAACTGCTCTCAACGCTCAACTCTACACTCTCAACTTCTATCAACTTTCAACGATCAACTCACCAGCCACCAACGGCATTGCCCACAAATTTGCATATATAATATCTTTTCTATACCTTTGCACCCGTGTTCTTTCCAACGAGGCTATATACAATGCCAATCACAACAAGAACACTGCATAACCTTATTAAGAGCGAAATGCTGGCAATAATAATAAATCCAAAATCAGGTAAGCGTGCCTATCGGCAACAACGCTTATACTTATTCAAACTATTAAAGGCTCGACACAAGCCTTTTACATACAAGGTAACTAAATATGCAGGGCATGCTATTGAACTCGCACGCGAAGTAGTAGAGAAAGGCTATCGAGAGATACTCGTATTAGGCGGCGATGGCACACTTTCAGAGGTAATCAATGGAATAATGTCCTCTAATATCGAAGACAAATCTTCCGTATGCTTCGGTATAATGCCGCGCGGTACAGGAAATGACTGGGGACGATACTGGGGAATCACTCACGGATACAAAGATGCACTCGACATATTCTTTAATACAGGACACCCGCAACCCATCGACATCGGTTGTCTCACCTACCTTCGAAACGGCGAAGAACACAAACATTACTTCGTCAATTCAGTAGGCTTCGGAGTAGATGCCCGCACCGTAGCACGAGCACACATCATGAAATACTACTTCGGTAGTCACCGCCTATTGTATCTTTTCGCACTCATATCTGCAGTATTCACTCATCGATCGCAACAAGTCGATATATCCACCGAAAAAGGTTTCTTGCTCCGTGCACCAATGTTCACAATGAATATCGGAAACGGACCGTTTTCAGGAGGTGGTATTCGCCAAAACCCTGATGCAATACCCTACGATGGTATCTTCCACGCAATGTTTGTACGCAAACCAACATCGCGCATGATACTTACTGCATTACTCCATGTATTCGACGGCGGATTCAAAAACTTGGGATTCATTGACTTCTTCACTGCTCAAAAGGTCATATTGGATACCAACAAATATACTATGTTCGAAGCCGATGGTATCTTGGTCGATGCTTGTGGACCCTATACAATAGACTTGCTCCCTCAAGCATTGCAGATGGTAGTACCCGCAACCGCTCAAGAAACGACTGGCGCAAACTGATTATTCTTATTAAAAAAGTAGCAATATTTTCGTTTTTAACTATCTGTAGGCAAGCCTGTCCGAATTTGGCATAATGCTTGCCCCTGTAGCAATAGAATGAAAGTGGAAAGCAAAGTACCCCAAGGTGGACTCTTCTACCGACTGTTTAAGCATTATGTGCGTTTCATGCACCATGGTGTATTCTATCGCCATACCTACTATATCGACCAAAACAATGTCCCGCAACAAGGCATACCCGTACTATTCGCCTCCAATCATCAAAACTGCGCCAACGATCCATTAGCCTTGTTGCTGGGATTAGAGAACGAATCTCATCCCTATGTCGTAGCAAGAGGTGATGTATTTGGTAAGAGCCGCTTTGTTGACAAGTTCTTCAATTGGATCGGAATGGTACCTGCATTCCGACTGAACTATGACGGGGCAGAAGCACTCAAAAAGAACGATGAGATGTTGCGGGTTACAGAAAAACATCTCATAAATGGCAATCGGCTTATCATATTCCCCGAAGGAGGACATCAAAACAAGCGTTTCTTAGGCGAATTCTCATTCGGCTACACACGACTTGCATTCGAAGCAGCAGCAGCCGATAATTTCCAAACGGACATCGTTATAATGCCCTGTTGTAATCACTACTCCGACTATTTTGGCGTAAAGGCAGATTACATAGAACGATTTGGTACCCCCGTCCATCTACAACCATACTACGCTCTCTATCAAACCAAACCACGCACCGCACAACGCGAAGTCAATAAGTTGGTACGGGAACAAATAGCATCTCTGATGCTCAATATAACCGACTTGGACAACTACGATGCCATCGATTGGATACGCAATAGCGAATTTGGCAATCAGTATGCGCGCAGACATGGACTAAATCCCGATTATCTACCCGATAAATTGGAATCCGATAAGGCACTCTTTGCAGCGTTGGAAGAAGCAAAACAGACCGACCCTGATGCCATACAACAACTTTACGACGAAGCCCAATCAATCAGCCGGCAACAAGAAGCATTGCATATCGATGATGCCGCAATCCAACGCAGCACAAGTCTTGGCAAACTCTTACTGACTCTGTTGGCGCAATTAACTATCTTACCGGTATGGCTATTCTCGCTCTATCCAAGCATTATATTCTATGCATTCCCCTTCCTGCTGCTCAAAACCGATAAAATGTTCACCAATACACTTCGCTTTATCCTTGCTGCAGTAATCGGTTATCCTTTCTTTATGCTCCTTACACTGCTCGTCGCAGGACTTACATCCGGTCTATGGTGGCAAACATTGGTATGGATTTTGTTATTCCCTCTCTTTGTGGATATTGCATGGTACGATTGGAAATGGATGAAAAGCACAATAAAAGACCTGTATTGTTTGGCAAATAAACAGAAAGTATCGCAACTTCAAGAACAACGCAAACAATTATTCTACAAGTTACGAGATTTGATAAAATAGAAATTGAAGAAATGAAAAGAGTAGTAATAACAGGGTTAGGAATTTGGTCGTGCTTGGGTAAATCCTTAGACGAAGTACGCGACTCCCTCTATAATGGTAAGTCTGGTATTATATTCGACCCTGTTCGTAAAGAAATGGGATTTCGATCGGCACTGACTGCAAAGTTGGACCTGCCCGATTTGAAGAAAGAACTAAGCCGCTCCCAACGAGCCTATATGCCCGAACAAGCCAAGTACGCCTATTGCGCCACAGTCGAAGCATTGCGCAACGCTGCAATCGACCAAGACTATCTGAATACACACGAAGTAGGATTGCTCTATGGAAATGACAGTTCCGCAGATCCTACAGTCCGCGCAGTAGACACAATGCGTGAGAAGAACGATACAACATTATGTGGTTCAGGTGCCATCTTCCAATCAATGAACTCGACAGTAACAATGAATCTGGGTTGTATATTCAAACTCAAAGGAATCAACCTTACTATATCTGGCGCATGTGCAAGTGGGGCGCACGCTATAGGATTAGGGGCTCTTCTTATTCAAACCGGTCTTCAAGACATGATTGTATGTGGGGGAGCGCAAGAAGTAAACCCGTTCAGTATAGGCTCCTTCGATGGTATTTCGGCGTTTTCTGTTCGCGAAAACGAACCGGAAAAGGCATCTCGTCCATTCGACCGTGATAGAGATGGATTGGTACCAGGAGGCGGCGCCGCAACAGTCATCATCGAAGAATATGAACACGCCGTAAAACGAGGCGCACCTATTCTTGCAGAAGTCATAGGATATGGCTTCTCCGCAAATGGCGACCATATATCTTCTCCAAATGTCGAAGGTCCAAGCCGTTCACTTCGAATGGCGATTGATCGTGCCAGTATCGATATTCGTGAGATAGGTTATATTAATGCGCACGCTACATCTACCCATGTGGGCGATACCAACGAAGCAAAGGCAATCTACAATGTATTTGGGGACCAGAAAACAGAAGTAACAAGTACAAAATCCCAAACTGGACATGAAATGTGGATGGCAGGTGCTAGCGAGATTGTCTACTCCATGCTCATGATGAAGAACGACTTCATTGCTGCCAACCTCAACTTCGAGAACCCCGATGAAGATAGTGCCAAACTACTCATCCCTAATAAGCGTATATCGAAACACTTTGATATCTTCCTTAGTAATAGTTTTGGCTTCGGAGGTACCAACGCAACACTAATAGTAAAGAATTTATAATTGTTTAACCAATAAAATAACTGATAAAGATGGAAAGAAATGAACTTATCTCCAAAGTAAATGAGGTGCTTGCTGAAGAGTTTGAGAAAGATATTGAGTTACTCACTCCTGATGCGAACATCAAAAAGACCTTGGAATTAGATAGCCTGTCATTAGTAGATATGGTCGCACTAATTGAGAGCGAATTTGGTGTAAAGATTGCTAATAGTGAGTTGGCACAGATACAGACCTTTGGTGCTTTATACGACTATCTCGAAAGCCATTTGGCATAACATCTGTAGAGTATGACAAACATACTTCTACAAGATAACAATATCCTCAAACTTATCCCACAACGAGAACCTATCGTTATGGTGGATAAGTTTGGTGATTTATATGCAGAAGGTGCTTCTTCTGCACTAACCATTCACAAGAACAATATATTCTTGAAAAATGGTTATCTCCGCGAACCTGGTCTGATAGAGCATGTAGCACAATCGGCTGCAGCATTCGCAGGCTACGAAGCATTCCAACATAATTTATCGCCTAAATTAGGATATATAGGGGAAATAAAGCGATGCCGCATCTATAAATTGCCTACCATAGGACAAGAGTTAAATACAGACTTAACAATCCTTGCTAAAGTAGGGAACATTACATTGTTGGGCGCACAAGTTAAGGTGGATGGACAACAAATAATGGAATGTCAGATGAAAATATTCCTCAAGGATGAGTAATGCATTAAGTGTAATAGTCCGTATACAAGTACGCTTTTCAGAAGTAGACGCTATTCGTACTGTCTGGCACGGTAATTATGTGCAGTATCTTGAAGACGCTCGAGAGGCTTTCGGTAAGCAATATGGGTTGACCTACGAATCTATATTCCACAATGGTTGTTATGCACCTGTCTATGATATGCAGTTACACTATCGTACCGTTGCAACTGTTGGCGATATTCTGTTGGTCAAAGCAACTTATCAACCCATACAACAAGGAAGCAAAATAATATTTGACTACGAGATACATCGGGAGTCCGACAATGCACTCATCCTTACTGCTACCACCACACAACTGTTTACTACACAAACAGGAGAACTAATCCCTGCTTGTCCTCCCTTCTATGAAGAATGGAAACACCGCTATGCACTGAACTGAAAACCTTCAATATGCTTATTCCGAACTACTATACCATTTTGCAACATACCCACAAAGACGAAGTGGACATATTCCATGTATCTCTAAATAGCGACTGTGAGGTATATAAAGGGCATTTCCCGAACGAACCTATATCACCTGGAGTATGTAACATCCAAATGATAAAAGAGTGCATGGAACGCATAATAGACCATCCTGTACTGCTGCATACAATACAACAGTGTCGACTTACCACACTCATTACACCCGTTACCTATCCTCAACTGGATGTGCGCATACAGATAAAGCAGCAAGATAATGACTGCATAGTATTTACAGCAACGCTTGGACAAGCAGAGCATACTTATTTGGAACTAAAAGCAGAAGCAGTAAAAGAGTGAACAATAAGGTCGTCATCATAGGAGCAGGGTTAGGGGGACTGCAGTGCGCCTACATCTTATCTAAGAATGGTTTCCAAGTAACCGTATTGGAACACGACCAGCGTATAGGTGGCTGCTTACAGTCATTCAAGAGAGGTAATGTAACCTTCGATACTGGTTTTCACTATGTAGGCGGACTTAGTGAAGGACAATCACTGTATGGACTGTTTCGCTACTTCGACCTACTCAACTTGCCTTGGCATCGCTTGGACGAAGATTGCTTCGACGAAGTGATATTAGGCGACGAGCATTTCGCCTTCGCACAAGGTCATCAACACTTCGTAGATACCTTATCACAACGATTTCCGCATCAGCGACAAGAGTTAACACAATATGCTTCTTTCTTGCAACAAGTGGGCAATCATCTATCAGATAGTTTCCTACCTCGAGACACAGGAGAATTTTACTCTTCCTCACTATTTGCGAAATCAGCTTGGAACTATCTGCAAGACACTATCACAGATCCTCTCTTGCGAAAGGTATTGTCTGGTACATCACTAAAAATGGAACTGCGTGCAGAGACTTTGCCTCTCTATATCTTTGCGCAGATAAATAACTCTTTCATAGAAAGTGCATGGCGTATTCACGGCGGAGGACAACAAATCGCAGACTCACTACGAAAGTCAATCGAAGCGATGGGAGGGATAGTGCGTACCTCTGCAACGGTTACACACTTGTATGAAAAAGAAGGACAAATTACTCTTGTGGAGATAAATGGCACAGAACGTATCGAAGCCGATTGGGTTATATCAAACGCTCATCCTGCTGCTACATTGGATTTAATCGACGACTGTCCTGCTATCCGCAAAGTATATCGCAGACGCATCTCTTCAATGCAGAACACATTCGGTATGTTCACAAGCAATATCCGCTTGCATCCGGATACAATCACCTATCAAAATAAGAACCTCTTTGTACATCATGTTGATGCTGATTTGTGGCATCCGTGCAATGGGCGGACAGAGAGCGTGTTGGTAAACTATTACTTGCCCGAAAACTCGTCTGTATATTCGCCTTGTATCGACCTGCTCACACCTATGTCATGGGATCAAGTCGCTCAATGGGCAGACAAGCCTCGTGGACAACGCGGCGAAGATTATGTGGCATTCAAGGAAAACAAAACAGAAGAATGCTTGCAACTTATAGAGCCTGTCATTCCTAATATCAGGCAGGCTATAGATCATATTTACACTTCTACTCCGCTCTCTTATAGTGGTTACACACTCACTTACGAAGGGTCGGCTTATGGGGTGAGAAAAGATTATAATAACACACTTACAACCATACTCACACCTCGCACACCGCTGAAGAATTTATACCTCACAGGGCAAAATCTCAATCTACATGGGGTCTTAGGTGTGTCCATGACATCAGTCTTTACTTGCGCTGAACTATTGGGAATGCAAACGCTGGTAGAGGATATGGATGTGAAACACTGGCGAGAATAAGTACTAAAATTTAAACACTCAATACTATGTATGCATTGGTAACAGGCGGAAGCCGGGGAATCGGTCGTGCAGTTTCTGTAAAACTGGCTCAAATGGGCTATAAGGTAATAGTAAACTATATGTCAAACGACCTTGAGGCGGAGAAGACACTCCAACTCATTCGTCAAGCAGGTAGCGATGGAGAACTTCTGAAGTTCGATGTCAGCAACACCGAGAAAGCACAAGAGGCACTCTGCGGTTGGATGAATGCCCACCCTGACGACTATATCGAAGTGTTGGTCAATAATGCAGGTATCCGCAAAGATAACTTGTTGGTATGGATGGAGTCAAACGACTTCACAAAGGTACTGACTACAAACCTGTTTTCATTCTACAATGTAACACGACCCTTGCTCACACCCATGTTACGCCATAAATATGGTCGTATCATCAATATGGCATCGCTATCAGGACTGAAAGGACTGCCAGGACAATGCAACTATTCAGCAGCAAAGGGTGGACTTATTGCAGCCACAAAGGCTTTGGCGCAAGAGATAGGACGCAAAAATGTTACCGTCAACGCTGTAGCACCGGGTTTTGTTAAAACCGATATGGTCGAAGGACTTGACGAGGCAGAACTCAAGAAGACTATCCCGATGAACCGCTTTGGTGAACCCGAAGAAATCGCTGCTTTGGTCGGCTTCTTGGCTTCCAAAGAAGCAGGCTACATCACAGGAGAGTGTATCTCTATCAACGGAGGACTATACTCTTGATAGTACAACATACCATCCTCCTTTCTTTCAAACAGAATCTTCCGGTATAGAACTACAGGAAGAACAATATCATCATCTGTCCCGTTAGAACTCGCAAGAACATAGTCAAAGGATAGACCGTCGAGTAAGCAACAGCCGCATTGTCATTGCTGCTCGATTGCGATGTGGCGTATGCCAATGCAGGAGGGTCTGTCATACTACCTGCTAACAGCCCCATAAGCGTGAAATAGTCCAACTTAAGCCAATAGCGTCCCGCTACAGCAGCCAATAACAGGGGCAACAAAGTGATGATAACCCCATAACCAATCCATACATATCCACCCGACAACAGGGTAGGAACAAAGGTCTTTCCGGCACCAAAACCTACCGACGCCAGAAACAATGCAATACCTATCTCGCGAATCATCAAGTTCGCACTACTGGTGGTGTAGGTCACAATATGCAACTTTGGACCAAAATGCCCAAGCAATATAGCCACAATCAGTGTTCCCCCTGCCAATCCTAACTTAAAGGCGTGTGATAGACCGGGAATGGCAATCGGTATCATACCTAATATCACACCCAAAGCAATCCCCAAGAATATAGCCGTCAAGTTTGGAACATCCAAACGCTTAGTGGAGTTACCGATGTACTTTGTCACCTTCTCCACATCTTTCTCCTCTCCAACTACCGTCAAGCGGTCGCCCAACTGCAAGTACAAGTCCCTTGTCGCCAATAGTTCAATACCTGCACGCCTGATTCTCGTGATGGAAACATGATAAATAGCACGGATATTCAGTTCACCTATGCGCTTGCCATTTAGTTCGGAGCGTGTCACAACAATATGTTTCGACACTAAATGCATTGAACGCTTATCCTTCTCTGCTAACGAAGTCTGTTCGCCTAACAATAGGACACTTTTTGTGTGCCCTGCATCTATCACAACGCGTATAGTGTCGCCGCAATGCAGTACGGCCTCCACATCTGGCATCTCCTCTTCTCCATGATTACGCAACAGACGCGACACAATCAGTTTGATATTATACAAACTGCTTATCTCGCTTATCTTCAGCCCCTCTACTTGAGGGTTGGTCAATAGAATATCCAATACCTCAATCTCTTTCTGCACATCTTTTTCACTATCCACCCGTTGCTCTTCCTTGTCAATATGTATCCTGAATACCCAGCGTATGCCTAATATCACCAAGATAATACCCACAACCCCCAAAGGATAGGCCATCGCATAACCATTGGCAATGTTCGGATTGTCCACCCCCTGTACATCCGTATACACTTGTTGAGCGGCACCCAGACCAGGCGTATTTGTCACAGCACCAAACAAAATACCGGTCATCGTGGCTATATCTACACCGCTCACTCGATGAATAATGTAAGCAGTAACGCACCCAGCCAAAACGATAAACGAAGCCAATGCGTTCAACTTTAATCCCCCGTGACTAAGAGAGGAGAAGAACGAAGGTCCTACCTGCAGACCGATTGAGTAAACAAATAGTATCAACCCGAAATCTTTGGCGAAAGCCTCTACTTGCGGGTCCAACTGCATACCGAAGTGCGAAAGGGCTATCCCGCAGAAGAGTATCCAGGTAACACCTAAGGTGATGCCTTTTATCTTTAACTTGTTTGCTAAAAATATCCCTAATGCTATTGCAAGGGTTAACACTAAAATCGAATGGGCTATACCACTACCCATTAACAGACTGATAAACCAATTATCCATAATACCTTTATAATCCTAAAGACCTCGCAAACTCTTCCGCCTGCGGAAGCATCTCGGTCTTACCGATATCCATTATACGATAGTCATTGGGTATATACGCCCTTATATTATGTTTCGTACAATTCCCTACATAAAAGTCAATCAGCGAAAAGCACTCTCCTAAATTCTCCATACAAGCGAAAATATCTCCGCTTAGCACCTGCATACCCGAGAACGCCAACCTTCGCAACGACCCGCTAACACCTTCCGCACTCTCAGGTCGCACCTCGCCTGTGCTGATGTTCGTCCAACCTCGCATACAGTCATCGTCATCGAACAACAAATAACGCTTCGTCATTCTATCCGCCACCACAACAGTGGCAAGGTCGCTTGCTCTGTGCGCTTGCAGAAGGTCAGTAATGCTTATATTCGACAGGATATCCACATTGCAGGCAATAAAAGGCTCGGAGGAGAAAAACCACTGTGCGTGTCTCAATCCGCCTCCCGTATCTAACAACTTGCCTGTTTCGTCGGAGATTGCAATATGAATGCCGAAATCATCGTTAGCCCTTAGATATTCGACTATCTGTTCAGCGAAATGGTGCACATTAACAATAATGTCTTCTACTCCGGCACGCTTGAGTTGCTCTATCTGATATTCCAGCAATGTCTTCCCGTTGATGGAATACAGTGCTTTAGGGTGCTTCTCTGTGAACGGGCGTAGGCGTGTACCCAATCCCGCTGCAAATATCATTGCTCTGCTTGACATAAGTCTTGCCTTATTTCACCTCTTTGGCTAACAAATGGTCTTCTATGTTCTGTTCCCTGTGTACCAAATGCACCTCCACTCCGAACTTCTGATTAAGATGTTCCGCCATCTTCTGCGCAGCATAAACAGAACGGTGCTGACCACCGGTACAACCAAAACAAACCATCAAGTTACGGAATCCGCGGTCAATATACCGCTTCACACTCGCATCCACAAGGTTTTCTGCATTCTGCAAGAAAGGCAATATCTCGCCGTCTTCTTCCAAGAACTGTATAACCGGCTCATCCAACCCTGTAAAGAAGGTATAACGCTCATACTTTCCCGGATTGTTCACCGCACGGCAGTCAAACACAAAACCTCCGCCATTGCCGCTGTCATCGTTCGGAATACCTTTCTTGTACGAGAAACTGTAAACCTTAACCACTAACGGCTTCCGTACATTCACCTCCTTGAACTGTTTCAACTCCGTCATTGCGTGCAACACCTCCATAAGGTATGGGTAATCCTCGTTATCCTTGTCCAATAACTGTCTCAAATTCTCAATGGCAAACGGAATACTCTGTAAGAAATGAGGTTTCTTCTCAAAATATCCCCTGAAGCCATAAGCACCCAACACCTGTAAAGTACGGAACAAAACAAAATGCCGAAGCATTCCGTAGAACTCCTCTCGCTCAAGGGGCATGTAATGTTCCATCTCACTAAGATAAACATCTATCAGTTCTTGCCGCAAGTCAGGATGAAAATGGGCCTTTGCCTGCCACAAGAACGAAGCGACATCATAGTAAATAGGTCCCTTCCTTCCGCCTTGAAAGTCTATAAAATAGGGTTCGTCATTATGTACCATCACATTACGACTCTGAAAGTCACGATACATAAAGGTCTCGCTGCGGCTCTGCAGTAGAATGTAAGCCAATCTGTCAAAGTCGTTCTCTAATCTGTCCTCCTGAAAATCTAACCCTGTCGCTTTGAGAAAACAGTACTTAAAGTAGTTTAAGTCCCACTCTATACTCCGCAGATTAAACTCTGGCAAAGGATAACACATGTTGAAATTAAAGTCCTCCGCACCTACTACCTGAAACCGTGCCAACGCACGCATAGTCTTGCGCAACATCTGCTTCTCACGCTCGCAAAAGACGCCGGTCTTCCTGCCTTCGGCAATGAAATCAAACAACAAGGTATCCCCTAAATCTTCCTGTATATAGTTCATCTTGTTGTCTGAGTAAGCATATACCTGAGGCACATTCAAACCTTTCTTCTTGAAATGCGCTGCCATATACAGAAAGGCCGCATTCTCATCTGCGGAAGTGCCTTGTACTCCGATAACCGATTCACCTTCGCCGGTTAAACGAAAGTAACGCCTATTGCTCCCCGAAGCCGACAATTCCGTCTGCTCTTCGGCATTCTTGTGGGTAAACTGCTGAAATAATTGTCTTAGTGATTGGGTCATTAATTAGTCCGTAATTTATAGGCAACCGACAACTGCATTGTCCGTTGCACGCTTCTTATTCAATAGGATTACTGCAAATCCCTGTAACTTACCACGCAAATAGCGGATAAATACGCATCATGTCATTCACCTTTGCGCGCACACTGCCTATGGTATGCTCGTTCTCTACATCACACAACACCGTATCTATCAGTTCCACTATCTGTGGCATATCCTTTTCTTTCAATCCTCTTGTCGTAGCAGCAGGCGTACCAAAGCGCAAACCGGAGGTCTGGAATGGACTGCGGCTGTCAAACGGCACCATGTTCTTATTCGTGGTAATATCTGCCTCCACAAGAGCCTTTTCCGCTACTTTCCCCGTCAAGTCAGGGAACTTGGTCCGCAAGTCAATCAACATACAGTGGTTGTCTGTTCCACCTGAAATCACCTTATAACCTTTGTCCATAAAGGCTTGCGCCATCACTGCAGCGTTCTTCTTCACTTGTTCCTGATACACCTTGTATTCGGGCTGCATCGCTTCATGAAACGCTACGGCTTTGGCGGCAATAATATGCTCCAACGGACCACCTTGCGTACCCGGAAATACTGCCGAGTCAAGCAATGCCGACATCATCTTTACCTCTCCCTTCGGAGTCGTCTTGCCCCACGGGTTCGGAAAGTCTTTACCCATCAGGATGATACCTCCCCTCGGACCACGAAGTGTCTTGTGTGTAGTCGAGGTAACAATATGAGCGTACTTCACGGGATTATTCAACAACCCTGCGGCTATCAACCCTGCAGGATGCGCCATATCTACCATAAAGATAGCCCCAATAGCATCTGCCACACGCCTTATACGCTGGTAGTCCCACTCTCTCGAATAAGCAGAAGCACCCGCAATAATCAACTTGGGTCTCTCTGCGTATGCTACCTGTTCCAACTGGTCATAATCGACACGACCGCTATCTTCCCGTACATTATACTCAAGGGCATGGAACAATAAACCCGAGAAATTCACCGGCGACCCATGAGTAAGGTGTCCGCCATGACTGAGGTTCAGCCCAAGGAACTTGTCCCCCGGCTGTAGGCAAGCCATAAAAACTGCCATGTTTGCTTGCGCACCCGAGTGAGGCTGAACATTCGCCCACTCTGCATCGTAAATCGCTTTCAAACGGCTAATGGCGAGATTTTCACTCTCATCCACAACCTGACAACCTCCATAATAACGCTTACCGGGATAACCTTCAGCATACTTGTTGGTCAATACCGAACCCATTGCTTGCAACACCTCGTCACTCACAAAGTTCTCTGAGGCTATCAACTCGATCCCTTTGAGTTGGCGCTCACGCTCTCGACGGATAATGTCGAATACCGTAGTGTCTTGTTTCATGAATGTATAGATTAATGGTTACTATTCTTCTTCCTTACCGACCAGCCAAACTTCCCTATCGCTTCACCTAAACGGAAATACTCTCCGTGATTGTAGGCTATCAACTTCGCCTTCGCAAGGTCAAAACTGTCGGTCTCGGGGTCTATATATGCCTCGTCCGCTTGCACATTAACCACCTCCGCAAGGAACATATCATGGCTTCCCAACGGAATAACCTGCTGCACCTTGCATTCTATGTTCAACGGCGATTCCGCAATGATAGGAGCCTTAACCTTCCTGCCTGGAACGGGCGTTAGATGCATCTCCTCAAACTTGTTGAAGTCCTTCCCGCTCTTCACACCGCACCAGTCCGTCGCCCTTGCAAGAGCCTCATTCGTAAGATTGATAACAAACTCACCTGTCTTCCTGATAATAGGGTGCGAGTATCGCTCCGGACGGACAGATATATAGCACATCGCAGGATTACTACAAGTCGTTCCTACCCAACTGATAGTTAGTATATTATAGTTTTCTATGCTGTCGCCGCACGATACCATCACGGCAGGCAGGGGATATATCAATGTCCCAGGCTTCCATTCTACTTTCTTGTGTGCTTCTGCTTTCATATTCCTTTGTGCGTACACGCTATTAATGAGGTTCTTACGGAATAGTACCACACTCCTCCCCATCCTAAACAACTATTCCACCGACAAAGGTAGTGCTTTTATTT
>CAVEFV010000058.1:0-13246 GCA_963615025.1 Firmicutes bacterium CAG:95
ATATGAAAATCATTCCGTTACAGCAATTTTAGGTACAAGAAATGTCTATTAGCCCGGATATTCCTATAGCCCAAGGATATAATAGAAAGCCCCTGTCATTAAGCAGGGGCTTTCTGTATAACGATCTGTGATTATCTAATCTGCTGCACTAATCGTGCTGTATAAGCAGTGAGTATTGTTGTGTTTCGTTCTGTGTCCGTACACTCAGTATGTAGTTACCATTAGGAATATCCTCCACTGCCATTGTATTGCTGTTGGTGGTGCGGACAACGGTTCCGGTAACCGTGAAGAGTTGCATACCCTCTATGGTCGTCTCTCCCGTAGCGTGTACATAGTCAGAAGCAGGGTTGGGATAAACAGACAGATTGAAAGCATTTGTGTTATTCACGGCTGTTTCCACTCTGCTGAAACAGAGGTTGTCTATATATATACTACCCGATGTAGATAAGATGCCCGGTTCGTGTGAGATGTATAATCCCATGAACTGGTAATCTACATCTTTCGGCAGTTCTGTGAGGTCGGCTTCAAGATACTTCCATCCTGCATAGTCCATCGTACCGATGAGGGTATATCGAATATCGCCGCTGGCATCCCATTTGGCGTATAGTTTGTTGCCTGAGAAATCTGCCTGTACATAGACACCTAACTTGCAGTTGCCATTGGCTGTTATCAAATTCTCGCTGTTGTATTGATACAGAATATATGCTTCTGCGGAATTGAATGAATAGCGCAACTCGTTCGATGCCTTGTCGAATAGTTTGGTGTTGCTGTTCTTCAGTACTGCGGCAGACTTGATACCCGAACTGGCTTCCTGGTTGTATACAAATATGGCTTCTTCCATATTGTCGAACAATGGTATATCCGCATTGGCAGTAGCCTTTGTGTGGAATGGTATTTCCATAGTACGGTTGAAGAATACACCTGTATTGTCCTGCATATCTTTGCCGATGATTACTTTGTAGTCCTTGTCATCTTGCAGGGCGTTTACTAAATAGAACGACATATAGCCTTTGGGTGCTACTTCGGCTTTGTTGAAACTATAAGAGCGGGTATTGATGCTGATGTTGTTACCTTCGCTGTCCACTATTGAAACCGCCTTTTTTGCAGAGTTCACATTTAGTTGTTCGTCAACAAGCAGAATGAACGAAGGATTAAGTGGTACATCTGCTGTCCCGTCGGATGGATAACTGAGCAAGTAGGCTATTTGCGAGCGGTTTTTTGTACGGAACTTGAAAACAAAGTCATTCTCCATAGTGTTGATAAAGTTGGTATCGGGGTGGCATGCACTCTTGGCTAACTTAACTGTGTATTCCGTACCCATTTGCAATTGTCTTTCAGGGGTGAAGCGCATTGTACGGTAGGAGTTTTCGAAACTGATGGTACCTTCGACCTCCGGAGTAATAGAGAACGCCCTTATTACTGAGGTATCTACCATATCCCAATTGAAATTTAGTACTATATCGGAGGATACGATAACGCTGTCTTCTATCTCTACCATAGGTGAATAACTGATAACTTCGGGGCGTGTAGAACGCTCTTTGTTCAAAAGCATATCCTGGTAGGTGATATTATTGGCGGTTACTACAACCTCTTTTTCCATAGGGTAGTAACCTGCTTTTTCTGCTTTCAGAGTATAGGTGCCGGGTGTAAGATCCCAGAAGAAGAATACGCCGTTGTAGAGTGTATCGGTGGTGTAAGTGCCGATAAGGGTTTCTCCTTGCATAAGTTTAACGGTAGCCTTGTCAAGGGGTAACAGTTCGTCACGACTGTTGCTTCGTGCTGTTATTTTCGGGAATTCCATTTTGTTGTACCAGTCGCGTACCTGTCCTCCTATGACGCCTTGAGGCAGAGAGTAGTTCATGAAGTACTCGCAGAAAGTACGCATAAAGTACCATGCTTCGTGGTACTTATAGTCCATATTCATCAGTCGGTAGGTTTCGGGAATATAGTCGTGCATACATCCTTCGGAGATGACACCTGGTACTGTTAATCCTCGTAGTACGCCGTAGCCGTTTGACCACTTCATGGCAGTACGGGCGAATGTCTTATCGCCTGTGATGCGAGGTGTGGCGTTCGACCATGTAGTGATGGCATTCTTTTGCAGGTTGTTGCCTATGATAGTCGATATAGCACGACTCTCGTCGGAACATGGCGTTGGGGTAGGATAGACATGTGTATCGCCTACATCGACGCCTGCATAGAGTTGTAGTACATAATTGGACGGCCCACCTGCGTTGGAGTGGATAGAGAGCATGAAGTCTGCATTGTAGGCGTTGGCTTCTGCGACGATGGCAGATAGTGCACGGTCGTCTGCTGTGGTGTTGGTAGTACGGCTCATCATAGTTTGGAAGCCGAGCGATTGTAGCCAGTCGCGTAGTTTAAGACCTTTGTCCAAGTTGGAGTTGCTTTCCCAGAAGCCCAACGGATCTCCACTATTGAAAGGATATATCTTTATGTTTCTGTCGTCGCTGTCGTGTCCGCCGTGTCCGGGATTAATATAGATCTTATAGTCACTGAAGTTCCCATTTACCATCATCGGCATTCGATGCACCGGCTTTTTTACGGCTGTTACTTTTCGCAGGGTGGGGATTGCGTGTTGGATAGGTTCGCTTGTGAGGGTGGTTTGCAGCAGGTGCAGTTGTCCGTCTAATGTGTTATAGGCAATCTTTCCTGTTTTTTCGGATACGGAAGGATACATGCCCATTTCTGCAGGGTCTGTCAGTGTTTGGCGCGATGTGCCGTCAATGGAGCATATTACAATAGATGAGCCTGTATAGTTGTGTCCGTCGTGTGTGTCGTTCATACCCACGATATAGTCGTTACCATACCATACGGGAGCATCGATATTCCCCAGATTGACAAGTTCCTTGCCATTGAGGTCGCAGATACCTGTGCCATACTTTGTATTGAACAGTATCTTTGTTCCGTCGGGTGATAGTGATGACCAGATATAATTGCATTGTGTCCCGTGAGGATGCAGTTCCGTGCATACGCCGTTGCGACAGAGCAGCAGTTTCAGTCCTTCGTTGGAAACATAAGTGCCTTGTTGGGGAGCATCGATGTATCCTTCGTTTTCGGAGTCGAGATAGTCCATTGTGGTGGCATCAGTACTCAAACGAGGATAGTATCCCTGTCCTATACACTCATTGCTTAAAACACGGATATTCTGTGCATAGAGCATCGTGGATGCTACGATTGCACAAATAAAAAGAATGGTCTTTTTCATGATAGATTATTTTTTATTATTTGGTTTTCTTACGGATATAGGAAATAGTCCCGTTTATTTTTTCAGTATCTTGCAGGTTTGGTTGCCGTTTACTACGAGCAAGTATTGTCCTGCGGACAATTTAGACAGGTTGAGTATTTCATCTTCCTGCGATATAACTGTTTGCAGCAGGGTACTGCCGTCGAGGCTATAGAGTTGTACTTTGCCGCCTACGGGAACGCCTTGTAGGTGTATCTCGTTATTTTCGACGGGGTTAGGATAGATTATCCAATTAGTGGTGTAGATGTTATCTACGGCCGTTATTTCCACATCTTTGTAGCAAAGTGTTACACTATTGATTGTGATAGTATGCTCTCCTGCTGTTGATTTTGTATCGATACCGAAGCGTAGTTCGTAGAACCACAGCGGATAGAGGCTGATATCAAATTCCTCCCCTGTCCATTGGCTGACAGGTGCTGTAACCGATATGTTTCCTGTTTGCGAGGGTAGTGCAACGGGTAGTTTTCGGAAAGACGACCTATTGGAGTTGAATGTGAGTGACAGGTTCATGTCTGACAGGAGTATGTCGGTTGTAAGGTCGATGCGTATGCTGTCGGGTAGTCCGTATAGCGGCATTGTTTGTTGCAGTGCTACGAAAGGAGCGCGTGTGATAGCATATTGGAATACGATACTGTTGCCGTTCCATTGTGGATTGAAACTTCCTGCACCTGTGAGAGTGGCTTCCGTTATGGCCGTGTAAGGCTTTGTGGGTGCAGACGGGTTCTGTACATGTACTTGCAGTGTGTCGGTTACGCCTTGCAGGTTTCCTACGATCACTGCATAACCATTGTTGCCGGCAGTCAGATTTCCGCTTGCATCGACGCTGCATATATTTGTGTTGTCGGTGTTCCATTCGAGTACCTCTGACGGTACTGTCATAGCACCGCTGTTGGTGTGGCTTAGCACTTCCACTTGATAGTTGTGCCGAGTATCTAACAGGATGCTGTCAAGTGCGAAGGTGATATTACTTGTGGGTAATACATTGATATAGATGTCTGTTTGTACGCTGCCGAGTTGTGCGTGCAGGTAACCACTCTGTGTGCCACTAACAAGCAGTCGCCCATCTTCCATGATTGTGCCTAATGACTCGTCGCATTGTAGTGTTATGCCTTCTACATCGGTGTTGAGCAGAATATCGTATTGGTTATATCCGTAGAAGTGGGGTTGATAGGCGGCATATCGCGGGAGGCTGACAGATATGTCGTAGGGTCGGATGATACTGATGGTATTATCTTCTTCCGGTATGTCTGCTATAGCAAACATTCCATTGGCGACGGAGCGTTCTGTACCGTCTGAACCATGATTAACTTGCCCATATTGGTTGATGCATAAACAACTGGAGCCGCCACCATCCCAGTTTACGGCATTATAAGCCCCGTAATATTGCATGATTTCGCCTAATACTTTTGTGGTACATCCTGTGGATGAAGTAGAACGCCCGTCCACTATACAGAATAAGACGGTATCCCCGCTCATGGATGCTCCGAAGCCTGTTCGCGGATGTATCTCGTTCCAAAAGTTATTCTGTTCTACCTGCCCGTTGTGTAGTATGAGTGCGTAGTTATCACCGCCTATGGATTGTTGCATATTTTTGGCTACCTCGTCAATAAGAAGTGAGAATGCGATTTGTACCTCGTCCCCCGCTTGCAGTTTGTTTAGTTCGGTAGCCATTGTGCCATGTGCAGAGAGTACGGCTTTGCCTTTTGGTATAGTCATGTTGCCTGTGTTTTCTTCTTTCTGCACCACTTTGAGGTTGATAGTGCCGTTGGTTTTCCATTGTTCTCCTTCTTTGAGTTCGACGAGCAACTCTGTACCGTATTGGTTGGTATTGGTGGATGTGCCATTATGCTGGTTGAACAGCACTAACTGGTTGCTTGCCCTGTCGTAGTTGGCATGATGGATGACGAGAGTGGTGTCTGCAAGTATTAGTTTGCCCGAGTAACTCCAGTTGGTGCCTAACACTGCTTTGCCCATATCATCGAATCCGCCTAATCGTCGGCTTGTGCTTCCTACCAAGGCGTATTCTCCGTTCTCAATGGTTAGTCCGATGGGTTTTCCTATATCTCCTGTGGTTTGATAGAAGTCGCCGTTACTACCGCCCACGACTATACTGGTGCTTGTTGTTCTGCGGGTTGCCATAGATGATGGTTTTTCGGAACCCACGAGTTTGTCTTTTCCGAGTATCTGTTCAAAATGGATGTAGGGATTTGTTCCGTCCACCCGTAGCATAAAGACATTGAGTGGTTTGTCTTGTTTTTCGTGGGTGAGCATTCGTACAGCGATATGTGTAGCACCGGGTCCCGCTTGAAAGAGTCTTACGGTATCGATGTCGTAGGCTACACCGTTGAGTGTGATAGATTGTGCGGACAGTTGTACGCTGCATAGCAGACAGAGTACTGCCCAAAGAGTGGCGGATAAGTGTTTCATAATACTATGATTTAAGTTGTGTTTGTTTCGTTCTAACCATGTTCTGTCAGGTGTACTGTGTCGTTGCACCTAAAAGTAGGCAAAGTTACGAATAATAGTTTGTTGGTACAACGATAAGTACGATTTTTCTTGCGTGTGTGAAGAAAAATACTTATTTTTGCCAATAAATAAAGATTTGTTCATTATGAAACGGGTAGTATTGTTGGTTGCTGGGTGCTTTGCCTGTTGGTTTATGGTGCAAGCACAGGAGGTGGAATTGGGTATGTTGGAGGATGAGAGCAGTGTGTTGGTAGAAAAGTTTTCGGATGCTCCTGTTGAGCGGATGGGTAACACTTATGTGTGTGATGGTTTCGAGATGAGTAAGCGGGAGTATCGTGATTTTCTGTACAGTCGCAGCCCGTTGGCTTACGATGAGTTTATTCGAGGTTACAAGTTATCTACTGCAGGTTGGGTTGTTTTTGGTGTCGGATTAGGTGCAGAGTCTTTGGGTCTGTGGTTTCTGTGTGGTGCGACTGCGTTGCTGGGTAGCGGTTCGGATGGTAGTTGGACAGGTGCATTCATTGTGCTGTTTGGTTCTATTTATGCTATTGCGATGGGTGTGAGTCTTAGTGCGGCTGGAGGAGTATTGCTTCTTGCCAGTGTTCCGATGTTGGGAGTGGGCTATTCGCGTATGCACAAGAGTGTGGATGTTTACAATGTCAATCTGCGTTCGGAGGCGACGCTGTCGTTCGGAATTACTTCGAGCGAGAACAGTGTAGGGTTGGCGTTGCGGTTTTGAGTTTTCTGCTTTGCGTTCTTCGGTGATATTCTTAAGGGGTGTCGCTGTTGGTGGCGTTGTGTGGTATCCGTTGTTTGCGTTATTTTTGTTAGTGGGGATTATAGAGATGAGAGGGGAATAGATTGTTTATTCTTCGAAGTGGAGTTAGAAGTCCTTGCACGCTATGGCTCTACAGCATACATAAATTAATAATTAACAATTAACAATTAATATGCATAGAGAGCAATTTTCTATGTGATTTATAGGTTCTTCCTATATTCTTCTTATATTCATCCTATATTCGTCCTATATTCGTCCCATATAAAACCTTCGAAATACATAGTATTTATCAGGCTCTGTAGAGGGTAGTTCTTTCGTATTGGTATGGGAGAAGTACCTTTTGTGTTTTAAGATATATTCATATTGTTTAACAATTCGTTATCGATATGCTGTGTTTTTGGAAGGGGAGAGCAATGGTATGGGGTTTGCGGAGAGAGGGTAGGGGCTTTATTTTGGTGTTTTTTGCCATAGTAAGATTGTGTATATCGGAAAAAAGCCGTACCTTTGTACCTTAAATTGCTGCAGTGTGCCGAAAGCGCAGGTATAGCGACGGTCAGGCACGACGGTGGCGCAGAATGTAGAACAATAAACATACAACAAACGATATGGGATTTGTAGAATTCTTGAGTAAGATGTTCGGTAACAAGTCGCAGCGAGACTTGCGAGAGATAATGCCTTATGTGGACAAGGTTAAGGCTATTTACCCTGAAATAGAGGTATTGAGTAATGATGCTCTTCGCGCACGGACGGAGGGTTTGAAGCAGCGTCTTTCGGATGCGGTTGCGGCAGACAAGCAGCGTATAGCGGAGTTGAAGGCGAGTGTGGAGCAGATTGAGATAGAGAAGCGCGAGAAGGTTTACCGTGAGGTGGACAAATTGGAGAAAGATATTGCAGATACTTACGAGAAAGTGTTGTTGGAGATACTTCCGGAGGTGTTTGCCATTGTGAAGGACACTGCCCGTCGTTTTGCGGGTAGCGAGTTCATAGAGGTTACTGCCAACGATTTTGACCGAGACCTGTCTGCGACGCATGATTTTGTGCATATAGAGGGAGACAAGGCCATTTATCAGAACCACTGGATGGCAGGCGGGAACGAGATAACATGGGACATGGTGCATTATGATGTGCAGTTGATAGGTGGCGTAGTGCTTCATCAGGGTAAAATTGCCGAGATGGCGACGGGTGAAGGTAAGACTTTGGTTGCGACCTTGCCGGTGTTTTTGAATGCGCTTACTCATGAGGGCGTGCATGTTGTTACCGTTAACGATTATCTGGCCAAGCGAGACTCGGAGTGGATGGGTCCTCTGTATATGTTCCATGGTTTGTCGGTAGATTGTATTGACAAGTATCGTCCGAACTCCGATGAGCGTCGCAAGGCTTATGCATGTGATATAACCTTCGGAACGAACAACGAGTTCGGTTTCGATTACCTGCGTGACAATATGGCCACATCGCCGTTGGATTTGGTACAGCGCAAGCATAATTACGCCATTGTGGACGAGGTGGACTCGGTGTTGATTGATGATGCCCGTACGCCGTTGATTATCAGTGGCCCTGTGCCGAAGGGTGAGGAGCAGTTGTTTGATGAGTACAAGCATCGTGTGGAGTTGCTGGTTCGTACGCAGCAGACCTTGACGACGAAGTTGTTGGCTGAGGCTCGTCAGAAGATGAGTTCGGAAGATAAGACGATAGCGGAGGAGGGCGAGTTGGCGTTGTTCCGTTCTTACAAAGGAATGCCGAAGAACAAGGCATTGATTAAGTTCCTTTCGGAGCCGGGAAACAAGGTCCGTCTGCAGAAGACGGAGGAGTTCTATATGCAAGAGAACAACAAGAATATGCATATAGCGACGGATGAGTTATATTTTGTGATAGATGAAAAGAACAAGACAATAGAACTAACGGACAAGGGAATAGATACCTTGACGGGTTCTACGGACGACCCGACCTTCTTTGTGCTGCCGGATGTGGGTTCGGAAGTGGCAGAGATAGAGAAGTCGGATCTCTCTGTAGAGGAGAAGCAACAGAAGAAGGACGAGATATTAGAGCAATATGCCATTAAGTCGGAGCGTGTTCATACGGTCAACCAGTTGCTGAAGGCTTATACTCTTTTTGAGAAGGATGTGGACTATGTTATAATGGATGGGGAGGTGAAGATTGTTGATGAGCAGACAGGCCGTATCATGGAAGGTCGTCGTTGGTCGGATGGTTTGCATCAGGCAGTAGAGGCGAAAGAGAATGTGAAGGTGGAGGCTGCTACGCAGACCTTTGCGACGATAACGCTGCAGAACTACTTTCGTATGTACCATAAGTTAGCCGGTATGACGGGAACAGCCGAGACGGAGGCAGGTGAGTTTTGGAATATCTATAAGTTGGATGTGGTGGTTATTCCGACGAATCGTCCGATTGCCCGTATCGATATGAACGACCGTGTTTATCGGACCAAGCGTGAGAAGTACAATGCAGTGATAGATGAGATAGTTCGTCTGCATGATGCAGGTCGTCCGGTGTTGGTGGGTACGACTTCGGTAGAGATAAGTGAACTTCTTTCCCGCATGCTCAATATTCGCAAGATATCGCATAATGTCTTGAATGCTAAGTTGCACCAGCGAGAAGCAGATATTGTGGCAGAGGCAGGTCGCACAGGTACAGTCACGATTGCCACCAACATGGCAGGTCGTGGTACGGATATCAAGTTGACCCCTGAGGTGAAAGAGGCTGGAGGTCTGGCTATTGTGGGTACAGAGCGTCACGAGAGCCGTCGTGTGGACCGTCAGTTGCGTGGGCGTGCGGGACGACAAGGGGATCCGGGTTCTTCTGTGTTCTATGTGTCGTTGGAAGACGATCTGATGCGAATGTTTGGTTCGGAGCGTATCGCCGGTTTGATGGATAAAATGGGCTTTGAGGAAGGGGAGATGATAGAACACAAGATGATATCTAACTCTATAGAACGCGCGCAAAAGAAGGTGGAGGAAAATAACTTCGGCATCCGTAAGCGGTTGCTCGAATATGATGATGTCATGAACCAGCAGCGTAATGTGATATATGCGAAGCGTCATCATGCCCTTATGGGAGAACGATTGGGCGTGGATATTACCAATATGATTTATGATACGGCCGAATCTATTATTGCCAACAACTATGACTCGCTCGACTATGAAGGGTTGCAGATGGAAGTAATGCAAGTCTTTGCTATGGAGGTGCCGTTCACAGATGAAGAGTTTCGTGGTAAGAAGTCGGATGTCTTGGTTGAGCAACTGGCTGAGTCTGCCTTGGATATCTTCAAACGCAAGATGGACAAGTTGGCAACTATTGCCTATCCTGTCATTAAGAACATTTATGAAACCAAAGGCTCGCAATATGAGAATGTGCTTATCCCTATCACCGATGGAAAGAAAGTTTACAATGTAGCCACCAATCTCAAAGCAGCCTACGAAACCCAATGCAAGGAAGTGGTACGAGAGTTCGAGAAACGGACACTATTATATGTCATTGACGATGAGTGGAAAGAGCACTTACGCCAATTAGACGATTTGAAACAATCGGTACAGAACGCTTCTTACGAGCAGAAAGATCCCTTGTTGATATATAAGTTAGAGTCCTTCAACCTCTTCTCGGCAATGCTCAACAACTTCAATCGCCGTGCCATCGCCATTCTGTTGCGTGGGCAAATACCTGTACGCGAACCTGAACAGGTGCGCCAAGCACAAGCACAACAGCGTCAAGACTTTAGCAAATACCGTACGCAGAAAGACTCTATGGAACAGCGTCCTATGGACAATGCCGCACAGCGCGATACCCGTGAGATACAAAAGCCCGAACCTCTCCGTGTCGAGAAGAAAATAGGGCGTAACGACCCCTGTCCCTGTGGCAGCGGCAAGAAGTATAAGAACTGTCACGGACGCGATTTATAATACCAACCAACCAACATCCGCCCTGCGAATAACTACATACGAACATGATACTCAACTACATAACATGGGCTGTTGACCCTGTCGCTTTCTCGTTGGGCTCGTTGCAAGTAAGGTGGTACGGCATCTTGTGGGCTCTGGGAATATGGTTCTGCTTGCTCGTCCAGCAACGCCTCTATAAAAACGAACACTGTCCCGACGACTGGACCGACAAGTTGTTTATGTACATGGTCTTGGGTGTCATCATCGGCGCTCGCTTGGGGCATTGCTATTTCTACGAATGGCACGCCGCTTCCGCCATGCGGTTGGAACCCGTACATTTCTTGGGAATGACCTTCAACTATCGTAATCCATACATCGAACATCCCCTTGAGTTGCTCAAAATATGGGAGGGGGGACTCTCTTCGCATGGTGGGGCTATAGGACTCATCATTGCCGCCTTCCTCTTGGACAAGAAACACTTCCACAACGGCATCAACTGGATATTCGACCGGCTGGTCATTGGCGTCTGTATCACAGCCACTTGCATCCGTCTCGGCAACCTGATGAACTCCGAAATCTATGGCACCCCCACCGATATGCCATGGGGATTTCTCTTTGTGAACAACGGAGATATTCAGCCCTGCCATCCTACGCAAATCTACGAAATGCTCTATTGCATTGTGGCTTTCATAGTCACTTGGTTGATGTACTGGAAAGGTCGCCTCTACCGACGCAACGGACTGATTTTCGGCGCCTTCCTCATCATTATCTTCCTCACACGCTTCTGCTTGGAGTTCATTAAGTTAGACCAAGAAGCGTTTGAGTCAGCAATGTTCCTCAACATGGGACAATGGCTCAGCATTCCTTTCATCTTGTGGGGTATCTATCTCATCATTCGAGCCTTCCGCCGACCGCTTGATGTCGATGCGGCTTTGCAAACCGAACCAATCTCCAATCCAATCCCTAAGCAGAACAACACAACGAAGAAGAAAAAGAAACCGACCTCCCATCAATAGGTATGCCCGTTCTATATAGGTTTTTGTTATGTGTGTCATGTCTCTCCTTTGCGCTCTCTGCGACGGCGCAAGACACTGTCTTGCTCCATCCCGACACCTTGCGACCTGCCGACTTGCTCCAAACTGCCTCCGACGACGATATTCTCTTCGGACTTCTTGCCGAGCAAGGTAAGCGTCTGGCACGCCAACAAGACTCCATATTCCAACAACGCCTCCTCAACGATACCACCTTCATATCACCTGACACGTTCCATATAGGCTTTCGCGATTCCATCTTGATAGCCAAGCGAGTGCAACAATCAGGTGGCGTCTATCCTCTTGCCTGCCCCCTCTATTACAAAGCCCGACAGTGGAAATCACTTTCCGATACCACCCGACAACCCATCTCCGTCTATTCCATTCGCCAGGAGGCACGACGATACATCACCCGAAACCACGCCGACCTCTATGCTGGCATGTTCGACTCTATCGCCTACACTGCTCCTGAACTAATCCACGCTCAAGGGCAGTGGGCTCTGTGGATTCCCGAAAAATCCCTCGTCAAAGATGCGGAAGAAGAGCGACTGATCAGGCTCAAAGCAATGAAAGACCAATTCTCTCTCTGGCGCAAAGAACTCACCACTATGGTGCAAATCTCCCAGAACTATGTCTCCCAGAACTGGTATGCAGGTGGCAATTCCAACTTTGCCCTCTTGTCTATCGTGCAGGGAAATATGCTATACGACAACCGCAAAAACTTCACTTGGGAGAGTTCCTTGGAGTGGAGAATGGGCTTTAACACTGTCAACGGCGACTCTCTCAGGAAGATAAATACTAACGACGACCTCTTTCGCCTCTACACAAAAATTGGCTTCAAGGCCTTTGGCAAGTTCTCTTACCTTTTGTCGGCGGAGTTTCAGACCCAGTTCTTCAATACATGGAAGGCCAATCAGATGGCGCTTAAAACAGGACCGCTCACTCCTCTCCGCTTCAATCTCTCCTTAGGTCTCGACTACAAACCCGTCAAAGGTCTTTCCATCGTCTTTGCACCCCTCACCTACAAACTAATCTATGCCAACGACACGGCCTATGTGTCTTCCACCACCTTCGGTATTACCTCCGGAACAAAGATTCTCAACGACTTGGGTAGTTCCGTCCGTGTCGATTGGACTTGGAAACCTGTTCGTGAAATTGCACTCGACAGCAAATTCTATTTCTATACCAACTATCATCGCGTCGAAATCGATTGGGAAGTCGTATGCAATTTCATTATCAACCGGTTCCTCTCCGCACGACTGATGTTGCACCCACGCTACGACAACACCGCCATTCCTGTTGACGGACACCGCACAAAGATACAGTTCAAAGAGATGCTCTCTATCGGCTTCGCACATAAGTTCTACTAACAGCCTGCCCCCGCCACATCCCCTCCCAACCCGCTCCCTCTCAATCCGCACCGCCCCTCCTTACACCTTCCTCCCTGTTCCTTTTTCCTCCCCTTGTCTTTTGTCTGTAAATTCCTAAATGGTATAAATATAGTTAATACCCCCAAGTACCCGCTTCCCATCCATCTATACAAGACCTACCCTCCGCAAAGCCCCATTATTCCTATGTATTACAAAGGTTTAATATAAGATGAATATAGGACGAATATAAGATGAATATAAGACGAATATAGGAAGAACCTATAAATCACATGGAAAATTGCTCTCTATGCATATTAATTGTTAATTGTTAATTATTAATTTATGTATGCTGTAAAGCCATAGCGTGGAAGGGCTTCTAACTCTTCACCGATGTTTCATCTAACGCTTATGCCCGCTGTAGAGCCATAGCGTGCTATGGCTCTCAA
>CAVEFV010000059.1:0-13112 GCA_963615025.1 Firmicutes bacterium CAG:95
TAGCACATCCATAGCACTACCTTACCACCTATGACTTTTATATGGGTTTTATATACCTCTTAGTATGCCCATACTCCCACCAACAGGACTCTATATCCTGTTCGCATACTTTGAGCGAAGGAGCCATTCGAGTTCTCTTCAAATCTTTGATTTTAAGGGTGAGAGTGTGGGCATCGTGGGAGAATTGATAGAAGTCCCCTAAAGGAGAATATACCCCAAAATTACATTCTTAAATGGAAACTATATTGGCTGTAACCATTAAAGTGTAATTATTAGAGGGAACTATTCAAACCAAATGGATAAAACAATGAATTTGATTAAACAAAGAGGTTGTCTAAAGTTATTAGACAGCCTCTTTATAAAAAAACAGTAAGTGAGCGGCGTATGGGGCAAATATGCACCTATGGAATACCTTATGCTATGAACGGGGAAGTCGCCACTCTTGAATCGTCTCTCCTTTATAATGGCGATATTTCAGACCATAGTTTCCATCGGTTATTCTTGCTCTTCTACCTTCTCTCAAGTACGGCAACAAAGTCCCTCGGGAGGATGATATTGATATAAGGGAGGGCAGCATAGAATAGCGGGGCTATTTCATCGGGCGTAAAGCCAGCAATGCCGCAGGCTATTCGGGTGACAAGAAACTCCTTTTCGGGATGGTGGGCAGCGTAGTCGATGAAATCATCCACATACTTCTTGATATAGTCTATGCCACCCTCCATGGTGGGGATGGCATAGCATTGGCCTGTCATGCCGACTCCTACGCCCCACTCGGCACCGAACTGTTGGTTGGCTATGCGAGCCGCGCCGCCAGCATGCATACCATGTATATTGCTACCAAAGACAAACACCTGGTTGGGACGCAGATGGGTAATGCGCCCGTCTGTGTATGGGCGGTTGTAGTGCGGGGTCGTTACGGGTTGGTTCGGGAGTGGTTCGGGAATCGAGGCAGAAAACTCACGAGCGAAGGCTGTACCGGTCGGATTAACCGAGAGTGCGAACTCAACGGTCTCGAAATGGTAATCCATGAGTATGTTGTGGAACACTCGGGCAACAACATCGGACGGATTATGGAATGCGCCGCATCCCCAAGCGCCAAGTATCAGCACCTCAACTCCTTGTGCCGCTGCCACAGCGACAATCTTGCGGATACGAGAGGTAATGCACTCTTCATAATAGGCGGGTACAGGATGGCGACCATCTAATTGCGGGGCTGCCGAAGTGATGATATCTACCTTGTACCAATCTTCTCCGTACATCATTTTTGGGTAGATAATTTCAGCACGCTCATCGGTTTTGAACACGACCACATCGGGGGTATAGATAAGGTCATCATTGCCCATAAAATCAAGTTGTTGAGCATCGAATAGCCGTGCATGTCTGTCGTAAAAATCCTTTTTGAGATCAAGCAAGCAGGGATAGAGTGTAGAGCAACGGCACAGCGACTCCTCTTGTGCGCCTGCACTGTACGGGGAACCGCCAACAGAATGGTTGTTGGCGAAGTTGAGCACGGCGACTTTCTTATTGGGATACCCTTTGGCTGCCTCAAAACTTCTCTTGCCGGAGACAATGTACTGCGTGGTGTATGGACGGGTGTCGGGTGCCGAGATAGAATCCTCTTGCAGCACCAAAAATTGATGCGCCTTTGAATAACGGATAGCGTCTTGTAGTTCGGGAAGGGACTCACACATTGTCATGGTGTTGGTCATTACCTCATAATTGATTTTTCTGTAGTCTACCATATATTTCTCTCCTATAATTAGTTGAATCCATTGCAATTGAATCTATTGCGATGGGATTTTTTGTGTTGGGGAATCGGATTAGTTCTGCTGCGGGATGTATTCGGGTTCGCGGGAACAGATGTCGAAAAATGGACAATAAGACTTGCAGCCGTTTTCTTTACACTGCGGGAAGTCTTCCGTCAACAACACTTCGCTAATCTTTTCACTGATGAGGGCGGGGATGTCTGTTTCGCTGCGCAATGCGTTGTAGTCCGCAATAGGCTGCCCGCCAAAAGTGAGGGCGGTATTGTTCAAATTCGACTGCGTGAAGAACAGATTGGGCTGCAAAGGAAGCGTAGAGATGCCCTTCGAGGCCACTGCTTCGGAATAGATGAGCGTCTGCAACACATAGTGCTGAGCAGAATCGTCCACTAACTTTTCGAGTTTTACATCCAGTTTCTCTTGGCTATACCCGCCGGTCTTGTAATCGACCACACGCAGCGTGCCTCCGCAGATGTCCAAACGGTCAATCGTACCTCCCACTTGAATCGTTCCGCAAGAAGTAGAGTCCGGGGCTGCGCTCTTTATCGCAACATCGTAATAGCAGTCCTTATACTCCAAAGCGACTATTTTGAGCCCTCGAGTACGAGCGTCGTTGATGTCGTGCTGCAAAATCTTATGCACCAATTTCAAGATGACCAAGTTCTCCGCAGGATGCTCCTCGTAGCGATACTTTTGGGATTGTTCGTTTTCCTTATTCGCATCCTTATCCTTATTTTCATCTGTTGGGGCAGCCGAATTTCTACATTGAGCCTCAGCGTTAATGGCATCGTAGGCATCTTTCAGCAGAGCGTTCAGCCGCTCTTCGTCTTTCTCCAATGCGGCTAACTTGGCGGCGTCAATCGGAACGGGTTGCTCGTTGTCCTCGCAGCCAAATTCGCACTTGTAGATAAGTTCCATGACCTTATGCACAAATGTACCCATCTCGTTGGATTCGAATATGGCGTGCGTCTGGTCAGGCGTCCGCAGACCCTCGACATATTGGAGATAGAACCAACGGGGACAAGCGATGTAGGTGTTCAGCGCGCTGGGGGACAGAGAGTAGCGTTTCGAGTAGGGTTTCGCCTCGCCGTTCTCGTAGCGATAGCCGTCCTTGTAGAGATAGCCGTCCTCGTGTAGGTTAAGGCAAGAAAGCATGTTTTGGTTCGGGACTGCTTCGGCCGGTGTGGGGAGAGTGGTGCCCTCTTGCAGGACAAAACGGGTAGTTCCGAATTCCTTGCTCGTCATGATCTGCATCAGGAATCGGGACATCGATTTGGCACCCATCTGGGTCTGAGCGTTGGAGAAAACGGCGGTGATATGCTTTGCCCGACTGAGCAGGCGGAAAAAGTTGTAGGCATAGACCGAGGCTGCCTCTTCGCGGGTCTGCATACGGAACCATTTGCGCAGGTAGTAGGGGATGAACGAACTGTCGCTCTCCTTGCGGGGCACAACGCCTTCTTCTACATTGAGCAACAGCAGGTTATCGAAATCGAGCGCACGCGTCTCGAGTACGCCCATCACCTGAATATCCGTAATCGGCTCGCCGTGGAAAGGCAACGACACGCTCTCCATGCAGCGACGCACAATGCTACGCAGGAGAGTCAGGGAACTGACCAATTCCGCGTAGGCAGGGTTGCTCAGCATGGTATGCAACTGATTGAGTTGGAGTTGCACCTGATAGATAGACTCCTTGATGAGCAGCGTCTGCCACGACTCCGCCTCCTCCTTGCCCTCTTCTGCGTCTTTCGGCTGGGCTGCTTGTATTTTTTTGGCGGCGATATAGTTCCGATATTTTTTGTCAGCCGGTTCGACCACTTCATCCAACACCCGTTGAACGACCGCAGAATAGGTCTCGCCCTCGTGGCGGTCGTTCTTTTTTTCCGACAGGTAGGCTATCACATCGGAGTAGATTTGCGTGCTGGAGATAGGGAATCCTTTGGTGATATTGATATTTACCTCAGCGTGATCGTTGCCGATTTGCAGCGCAGGCAACGCATAGATGACCGGCTCCAACATCTGCTCGTCGCATATCACGACGGCGGTGCGCTGACCTTTTTCGGTGTAGTGGTCGTGCAACCATGGAGCGACATATTGTGCTTGCGCGTTGGCCGACGAGGCGGCTACAATTTCCACCTGCTTTTTTGTCCATTCCGCAGACTCCGCCGCATTGGGGAACTGCTCCATATTCTGCTCAATGAACGAGTAGGCCTTTCGGTTGGTCTGAAAACCCTGCACATAGTCCCAATAGAAACAAGTGTTCTCGTTCGTTTGCTGCAGGAGGGCAAACAGGTCTTTCTCCACAGGCAGCAGGTAGTTGAAGCCGATAAAGATGTATTGTTGCCCCGCACATTGCTCTTTCACCTCGTCCCAATGCGCTACCACCCAGCGTTTTTGCATACCGGTGGTTACCTTATTGTCCTGCGCCAATTCCGCGTGAAATGCGTTGTAGATTGACTCCATGCAGCGCCAAATCGCTTCGTATTTCTTGCGGATAGCGTCTTGCGAGGCTTCGCTCTCGCCATCGCCCTCGTGGAGCAGCGTTTGCAGGCGCTCACGCACATCGTCGTCTATCTTCAGCCCCTCTAAGTTCTTTGCCTGAATGGCATTGTCGAAAAATTGGTGCACCGAATCGGGCGTCTTGGCGGCATCGCTGCTGTCAATGTTGTTGAAGTCGCTGAGCAGTTGCCGCCCCCAACTATAAAACACATCCAAATTGAAAGGCTTTACCTCATCGTATTTCTTGCCGGGGTTTTCCGCCTCAAATCGCTGCTTCTCCTCCTCGTAGAATTGTCGGGTCTCCTCAGCATAGATGCCATACAGGCGGAATACCGCCTCCAACTCCTCGATGGTGGCCATCAGGCAGAGGCTGTCGAACAAATCGGGCAGCGTGGTGATAGCAGGCAGCAGAATAGCGCCGGCATGATGCTCCTTTTTGTATTGTTTGAGGATGTCTTTGAATACTACCCCCGCACGCCGCGACGGGAACACAAGGGTGAGGTCATCCATATTGCGCCATCCGTGTTTTTCGATGATGGCGGCAGCGGTGTTGTTTAGAAATCCGTTATTCATAGTTGTATTAAATCTTCTGTTTGTGCATACCATAGATAGCCGCTGACCGGTGTGTAGCCGAGCGTCTTCATGGCGTCCATATATTTTTTTACTTGATCGTGGTGTTTGGCGAGTTTCTCGCCGAATTTATAATCCAGCACGATGGCCTCGTTGCCGCGTATCATGACACGGTCGGGGCGCAACTCTTCGCCCTTGTCGATGAGGATGGCCTGCTCACACAGCAGTTTCCACGAGCCGTCATACCATTGCGCCATCTTGGGGTTCTCCCAAATTCGGTTGATATATTCCGTGGCTTGGTCGCGTTGCGCTTGGTTGGCGAAAACGCCCTTGCTCCATGCGGTCTCGACCACTCGCTCCACATCGTCGCGAGTCTTGATTCTCGACAGCAGGTCGTGGCATATCGTTCCGATCTCTTTGCGGTCATTTTCCGACTCGGTTTTCCCGCCATTCTCTGCATGCATAGCGCCTTCTTGCGACTGACGGAACCGCACGCGGCTGCTGTCGCTCTGCAAGGTGGCACCGATGGGCTTTGCTTTCTCAAACCCGAAGGTAGATTGTGTAGCCTCTTTGGCAGCACGGATGGTGAGAGTGCCTTTTTCTGCCTCTACAAACCCCATGTTTTCGGGGGCGTCTTTGTCATTTTCGTAGGTACTCAAGACCTCGTCTTCTATCTTTTCCTTTTGGATGAGCAGGTAGCCTACATTGTTTTGGTTAAGTCCATCTTTGGTTACATTCTCATCTACATAGATAAACAGGTTGTCTGCCGCACGCGTGAGCGCTACATAGAATAGGTTGAGGTTGTCCACTTTCTGTTCCGTGCATTCCGTTTCGTAGTCTGCCCCGTATGCAGTCCCCACAGCGTTTTTCTGTATATCAACCGGAATGTATTTCTGCTGCGTATCTTGCGCCCGCTTGCACCACATCACGCCTTTGTCTTCTGTCAGCGGCCACGAGCAGAACGGAATAAAGAGCGTCTTGCTCTCGAGTCCCTTGGACGAATGGACGGTCATGATTTGGATGGCATCCGTCTGTGCCGACGGTATCGCCTTGTTGCACAAAAAGTCATTCCAGTATTGCAGAAACTCCTTTCGGTTCGATCCGTTTTCCGATATATAGGCTCGTATATTGTCCAGCAGGCAGTTGATATACGCAATGTCCTCCGTCGTTTGGTCGCAGAGCAGCAGTCCCACAACGGTCTGCGCCATTTCGTACAGCGGGAGGCTTTTGTCGATGGCATTCAGTTTGGCGCATACATCCTCTTGCCCGGTGGCCAGTTTCACAAAGTGTCCCGCCACGGCGTCTTTGTTCTCGATATAGCGCAGGGCGTTGATAATAACCAGCACCGATTTGGACTGTTTGAGCACAAACGAGTCACGCGACACAAGACGGGTCTCGTTCAGTTTCGGGTAGCCGGCTTTGTCGGTCAAGATGTTTTCCTGAAAATAGCGCGCCACACGCATCGCCTCCTTGTTCTTGCGAACAAGAATCAGCATATCAGACGGCCGTATGCCTTTGCGTATCAGTTCTTCCATGGTGCGGAACATATCGGCCATAATGCGCTTGTAAATCGCTTTCTCTTTTTTGTACGGCGTAGGGAACACCCGCATACGCACATAGCCCTCCGAGTGGCTGTTGTTGTAGTAGTCGCCCAACCGTTGCTCCTCGTAGTTCTCGTTGTATAGGTTCTCATCCACGCCCGACACAGCATTGGCAGCAGACTGCATGGCCTCGAGGTTGAATTGTACCACCTCTTTTTGCGAGCGGAAATTGCGTGTCAGCGATTTCCCGTTGTAGTGGGCGCCGATTCTCTCGTTGTGCGGCAAGTCGGCCATAATGTGCCAGTCGCCGTTGCGCCAACGGTAAATGCTCTGCTTTATATCGCCCACAATGAGTACAGTTTGTCGGCCGGCGGAGAGAATCTCCTCCAACAGCGGCAGAAACACCTCCCATTGCAGTTTGCTTGTGTCTTGGAACTCATCTATCATGATGTGGCGATAGCGGATGCCGACTTTTTCCAGTATGAAATCGGCGTCACCGGGTTCGAGGGCATTGCGCAGGATGGATGAGGTCTCCGCCAGCAGCACTTTGTTCTGCTCGTGGAGCGTTTCGTTTATCACATCTACCAGCGCCTGCATCAACCGCATATCGTTGAGATATTTAAGGGTCAATTGAGCCTCAAAATAGAGTGGACGGCATATTTTGCATTGTTCATCAAGTCGTACCGCATTTTCATACCAATTATCTCCATACTGAGTCCGCCATTTTTCCATTTTTGCGAACACCCCTGCAAAGTAATCGTCTCCTTTTTCGGCATTGTTTTGTAGCGATAGACCTATCTTATAGATAGAATTATTCATTCTACCATTATCTGTTTTACCATTTTCGCTTTTTTTCAAGGGCAAAAAAGGTTGCTTGACAATATCGAATAATCGTTCCAATTCAACGAACTCCTCTCGTTTCCGCCAACCTGCCATGGTATTGCGGTAGGCTTCAATCTTTGCGGGGTCCATCTCTATCTGTCCTGCCGCTGCATAGATCTGCGCTCGTTCGCCGTATAGAATTTCGGCGGTCTTGATAAGGTTTTGTCGGATGTCCCAGTTCTTCTCGTCATCCATGCGGTTTGAGATATAGTCCGACACAATGGCGGCAGTATCGCCTTCCATTCTCTCGCTGAGCAGCCGATCAACGGCTTCTGTGAAGAGTTGCTTCTGGTCTAGTTCGGGAGCAAACCCGATGCGCTGATTCAGCAGTTGTGCCATACCCGACAGCAAGGTCTGCAAGAACGAGTCGATGGTGCTGACATGCACATCGTCGTAGTCCGCCAGCATCTCCGTGAAGCATTTCCCTGCTAACTCCCGCAGTTCCTCATCCGATTTGCTGCGGTTTGCGCAGCCCGGCAGCATATAGTCTTTGGCTTTGGCGAAGAAGTCATTTGCATTTTGGTTGGTTTGTGCGATGTCGTATAGATAACCCATGATACGCACTTTCATTTCCTCGGTGGCCTTGTTGGTAAAGGTCACGGCCAGTATGTTCTTGTAACTTTCTCCGCTCAGCAGCAGTCCGACATAGTAGGCAGCCAGCGTGAAGGTCTTGCCGGTTCCCGCCGATGCGCTATATACGCTGAGTCGTTTTTCTAAATCTATTTCGCTCATATTCATGATATTTGTTCTCTGTTAATCTGTTACTGCCGGCACTATATTGATAGTACTATATGAACTATTACCATTTCTCTCCACTTCGATATGTACCGGGATCTTTTCCTTTACCGTACCGACATGGCTGATAATACCTACCCGGCGACCTTTCTTGCTTTGCAAATTTTGCAGCATTGCAATAGCCCCATCGAGTGCTTCTCCGCTCAAAGTACCAAATCCCTCATCGATAAACAAAGTATCAACTTGCAGATTCCTACTCCCTATATCGCTTAACGCGAGTGCTAACGCCAACGACACCATAAAGGTCTCACCACCCGAAAGGGTGCTTACACCACGCTGTGTGTGTCCCGACCAAGTATCTTCCACATTGATAGCAAAGGTACCCGGAGTTAATGTTAGCACATACCGTTCGTTTAGTTGTTGCATATACTCGTTGGCTGCAGAAATCAGATAGTCAAGAATATAACTCAGAGCAATCGTACGGAATTTTTTTCCGTCTGCTGTTCCGAATAGGGAATTTACCCTCTGCCACTTGTCATAGTCGGCCTGTGACTTTTCATATTCCGCTTGCCGTTTCTCTTGTCCCTTACGGTTGTCATCGTCCTGCATTAGTTCTTGTTCTATAGAGCCTATTGCTTTGCTATTCGCATTGATCTCATTATCTGTTGCTGCAATACGATCAGCCAGGAAATGCTCCGTTTCTTCCTCTGCGAAAACAGGTTTGCTCTCTTGATGAGAACGAACCTCGCACTCTGCATTTTCTTTTGTGGTCTTTTTGTTTGAGAATTCAGTTGTGGCTCTATCATTCTCTGTTCTCTTCGCCTGTATCTTTTCGCTGCTCCAATCAGAGAGTTCTATCAGTTGCTGCTCCGTAAAACCACTATTTTGTGCGAGCCAAATTTCAATACTTTGTGCTTCCTCCTTCGATTTTGCTTGTGCATTCGTAATCGTTGTAGTCAGCCCCACGATAGCAGTATTCAACACCTCTAAGTCATTGACAGTATTCCCGTTATATTGCTTCGGTACCAAAGTGGATAAGTCATTCCATGCAGGTACTTGTTTTTGGATCCCCTCTATTCTTCGTTGTGCTTGAGCAAGACTGTTTTTTTCTTTTTCTATATCTTGAGTAAGAGCATCTTTGTCTTTCTGCTGTTTTTTATACCTTTCAGACCCTTCTTTCAATGTATTGCGCAGTTCAGCCCAATCCGAAATTTCTGCATACACTTTTTTGATATTCGGATTGAGTTTCTCCTCCGTACTCGTTATGGTATCAGCACATGTTTTCAGTGCAGATTCTGCTCCTGAAATAGCATTTCTACAATCATTGCGTTTCTGTTCCTGCTCTTTGGTCTTTTTCAGCGCTTTTTCATACTCTTTTCGAAGGTCGTCACACTCTTTCTGCAAGGCTCTTACTTTCGCTTCTAAATTTGCTCCCGCTTTCAACTTTTTGTCAATCTCAAAAAGAGTATTCTCATTGCATTTTTTCAACTCATCCAATGCATCCTTATTCGGCTCTATGTTCAATTCTGCGCAAGCACTTTCCCAATTGCCTTTCGCCGTTTGTACATCAGCAAGATACCCCTGCTTTGCCTGGATCTGTGCCGAAAGTTCATGCTGAGCATCAACAAGGCCTTTATATTTCTTCTCTGCCTCGTTATATGCTGTTTCCGCATCGCTAACCAACCTATCCCATGCGTCATCAGAAGGCAGATTTGCCTTGAGTCCTTCGGTAAATACCGCTTGGCACACGGGGCAATTATCGCCCACAAGCAAATGAAGACGCAGTTTTTTGATAGTATCGGTATCTGTATTACATAGCCTATCTAATGCTTTTTTACATTCTTCTTTTGCCCCTTCTGCAACGAGAATCGTATTGTTCAACTCTCCCAATTGTTTTTCCCTATCTTCTATCTCTTTGTTCTGCTGCTTTAATTCTTCACAGGCTTTGTCATATTCCGTCAAGGTTCTCTCCGCAGTTTCTATTTTATGCTTAATCTCCCCTTGTGCTTTTTCTTCTTCACGCGTTTTATCCCGCTGAAGGTCATCCAACGCTTTTTGTTGCGCATCATACTCGTTCTTTTTGGCATCGGCTTTTCCATTGGCTATACTTTCCGCATCTTGTGCGTCTTTATATGCCTTTTCGAGAGGTTCCAGATTCGTTTTCAAACATTCTAAGTCTTTCTGTTTGTTCTCTATTTCCGCCTTTGTTGAGCCAATAGTAGTCAAATGGGCGATGTCCGTTTCGGCTTTTTCATATACATCCTTCTGTTCCGCAGAAAGTGTATTGAGCGAGTCCTCTATTTCATTCAATTTTTCGCTCTTTTGTGCGACTTGCGCTTCAATGTATTGCACACCGGCAATTAATTGCACGAACGGATCGTGTTTCCCATTAATTTTTTCTTGCGCTTCCTTTATAGCAGCCTCTTGTGTGTGTTTATTGACTATAGATTGGCGCACACAAATGGTCTCCTCCCATTGCTTCACCAGCCGCTGCGACTTGCTGAATTCTTCACTCCCTATAGCCGCCTGTGCCTGACCATATTCCTCTTGTGCTTTCTTCAGTTTTTGTTGTTTCTCGCTTTCCTCTTTCAGCCATTGGAGTTTCTTGCTATCGCTATCTCTGACTCCCTTTTTCTGCTCATTATCTTTATTCAGTTCCTCTATTTTCTGTTGCTTCTCGGCTTTTTGCTCTTCACTGAAGAGAGAAACCAAGTTCAGTCTTTCTTTGGCGTTATCGGCTGCCTTTTTCTTTTCGCTCGTGATGTCAGCAATCTTTGCACCTACTTTTGAATAGATATCCACGCCCACAATTTTCTCCAATATCGCCGATTTGTCATTTGGCTCGCTTTTTAGGAACTTGGTAAACTCCCCTTGTGCCAGCATAGTCGTACGGCAGAATTGGTCGAATGTCAATCCGACTACCTCTAATATCTTATTTTCAGTGGCTTTTTTCCCGTTTGTACTAGTACCTTCAACTATATCTTTTATACTCCATTCAACAGCCTGCATTTTCCCATCAACCTTTTTGTGAGCACGGCAGACAGACCATGATGCCTCATATTGTCTATTATCAATTCCGACAAATGTCAATCTTACATACGCCTCGCCTGTACCACGGCGCATCATATTGCGCGTATCATCACGCTTAATTATCGCGTCATCGTCTTCTCTATCTTTCAACTTAAACAAGCGAGGAACTTCATTGTATAACGCCAAGCATATTGCATCCAAAATAGAGGTCTTGCCTGCTCCTGTCTTTCCCGATATAAGAAACACATTGCTATCACGCAAAGGGTTCGCATCAAAATCAATCTTTGCATCTCGTATAGATGCTATATTGTGTATGTCAAGTGTCTTTATTTTCATGTTGTCTGCCTCCTATTTAGTTATTTCTTTCTTCGTTATCCACTTGAAGCATTGCTTCTGCAATCACTTCCCGCATATCATCCGTAAATACCTCGCCCTTGCGTTTCATATATTTCTCAGCCAACTCTATGGGCGAAAGTTCCTTAAGTTCTTCTATGGGCATCACCGTCGGCAGATGTTCTGCATTCCCTTCTTTCTCTCGCTGCTTTTCGTTGATGCAGCATAGACGGCTGTGCTTTCTCTCGGCTATTTTGCTCGCTGTATCCATTGCAGAGGTCGGCAGATATCCCTCTACCTCTACATTCAATCGAATGTATGCATCCAAGTTATCATCCAGTTTTTCCAATCGGGCTTTCACCTCCTCCCATGGCAAGAAACCTTTGTCGGGTATGTTAATCAGGGGACGGATATTTTTGATACGGGTCTTCTCTATCTCCGGTGTCTTATTACTCTCTACGCACACAAGATTCACCGTATGCTCAAATTTCTCGTCAAAACTAACATCTATCGGCGAGCCGCTATAACACACATTATGGTTTCCCGTATGAATATACTGCGGTTTATGAATATGTCCTAAGGCCAAATAGTCGTACCCATTTCCCATAGTTTCTACCGCCACCGACTCAATATTGCCAATGGTGGTATCCTGTTGCTTATGTCCCGTAAAGTCCATACCTGCGACAGTGGTATGCGCCATCATCACAACCGGCAAATGGTTCGTATTCCGTTGGGCTACCATATCCTGCAAATTTTGCCACAGGTTCTCCGGCATATTTCGGTCATAGCAATAGGGCACCGCAATCACAAATCCCTTACCGGGGAGTTCAATGATTAGATTTTCAAGATGTTCCTTCTCAATATAACATATTGTATGCACACGCAAGACCTCCCAAATATCTTTCTCCACATCCAACTTTGCGGCACTATCGTGGTTACCGGAGATAACGACCACCTGCATATCTTTGTTTGCCTCGCATATTTTTAGCATGGCTTGAACATACATTTTCTGTGCAGAGGCCGACGGAGCAGACGAATCGAACACATCTCCGGCAAGCAGAAATACATCCGGCTGCTTTTCAGCAACAATTTCCGCTATCTGATCCAACATGTTCTGTTGTTCTTCTGCTCGGTCGTAATCATACAACCGATGCCCTAAATGCCAATCGCTTGTGTGTAGTATTTTCATGATGTCGTTCTGTTTATGTGTTATTAATGGATGTATGGGATATGCTTAGATGTTATTATTGGTTGCGTAGGATAGGTATGTTTTATTGTGTAATGATTGCAACAGCTCTTACGGCGGTTACGAATGAAAAGTTCGTAGACGAAAAATGTGTTTATTCATAGTAGGTTCGATTTTTGTTCATTTACGATACGAAGGTAAGATAAATATTTGATATATGCAAGTATTTTTCAGTATTTTTTTTGTAAAAGTTATAATTTAACCCATCTGTACTGTCCAATAACAAATGCAATTTATGGTGCAATGTTAGATGAAATAGTTAAAGAAGCACTCTTGAAGTGTAGAGAAGTTCAATTCTATAGGTCTTCAATTTAATTTCCTTTATATTTTCGATACATCCTTCTTGCAGGGAGGAATAATCATCAGTAAAATACACAATCACATCCTCCTTCCCCCTTTTTGCGACATGTATTCTTTTTGTGCATACTCTTACACTTTCCTTAATTCATTATTAGGAAAAGTATAGGACAAATTAGCCACTAATTAGCCACTTATATCCATACCACATCCTTAGCA
>CAVEFV010000060.1:0-12333 GCA_963615025.1 Firmicutes bacterium CAG:95
ATTTGGAATAGCGAACATTTTCCCCTACCTTTACGGCGTTTTATACCTACCCACAACCTCCGTCCAACCAACTAACAATCGATTGCCCTCAAACGCCCGCACTCCCAACCCGCCCCACATATTAACAATAATCCAATAATTACTAACACAATTCCAACAATTACAAACCCTAATTTCCCGTCCCCCCCTCTGTCATATCTCCCGTTACTATCTATTTGATCACTATATGAGATTCTTATGTCAAACTTATGTGATTCTTATGTGATTCTTATGAGATAAAGCAATCAACTTCGAATGAATACCGAACCAATTCCAAACAAAAACCGTCCCAACCTCACAACAAAAGCCACCCAAAACCGCCCCACCACCAACACACAACCGATAACAGAAATTACAAATTAAAAATTAAACATTAAAAATTAGCATACTATGGCAGAAGTAATTTTAGAAGGCACCTTTGAGTCCTTGCATGGAAAACTCAGTAAGAAATCCGACATTGTCTTTCGTCGTAAGTCCCCGAATGTACGGAGCAAGCGTGCAATAGAGAAAGGTCCCCAAGAGGCGTACACCATTACGCGCCCTCGCGATTGGAAGAAGAACCCGCCGACGGGCGCAGAACTCGAAAAGATCAACCGTTTTCGAGAGGCGTGCCGTTTGACCTCCGAGCAACTCAACAACCCCGAGACCCGTGCTTATTGGGAGCAACGCTTCCAAAACCAACTGCGCTATTCCGAGTTGAACACGCCCGACGACCCCACTTCGGGCACTCGAAAGGTCTATACCCAACTTTGGGCATACACCCGTGCCACCATTCTCCGCCAACTCCAACAGCAATCACAGTCGTAACTCCACGAAATTGCCAACAAACTTTTGCACACCCTAAAAAAAAGATGTACCTTTGTCGCACTTATTTGGGATAAGTTTACAGACATATGCAAATCCCTGATCGGCACCTACTTGTAACAGCAAAAAAGCCAAAAGAAGCCAACCCGTGACAATTTGTCACACTTTCAAGAAACAGCCTAACAGGACGAATACTACAAATACAACGCAAACTACGCAATAGCACCACCCTACATGGAATCGCAGAACATCGAATATAAGCAATCGTGGCACGACGAGTACCTCAAGTGGGTATGCGGCTTTGCCAATGCCCAAGGCGGTCGTATTTATATTGGCTTGGACGACAATGGTCGTTTAGTCGGTCTGCCGGATGCCAAACGCTTGTCGGAGGATATTCCCAATAAGATTCGCGAGCATATTGGCATTATCTGCGATGTCAATCTTTTGGTGCAGAACGACTTGCCGTATATTGAGATTCTCGTTCAGCCGAGCAGTGTTCCGGTCTCTCTGCGGGGGCGTTACTACTACCGAAGCGGGAGTGTTAAGAACGAACTGACGGGTACGGCACTCAACGAGTTTCTGTTGTCCAAGACGGGGACGACATGGGACGATGTCATTGAGCCGCGTGCCACGATGGACGACATTGACCCCATGGCAATTCAGCGTTTTAAGGTCGAGGCAAGCAAGGGCGACCGGTTGGGCGTTATCGATGGGCTGACGGATTGGGAAATGCTTACCAAGTTGCGTTTGACCGATGGCAAACAGTTGAAACGCGCCGCCCTTATCCTATTTGGTAAAGACCCGGGGCATTTCTACCCCAATATCCAATTCAAGATAGGGCGATTTGCAGACCCTGTGACGCTGCTGCACCAAGATGTGGTGGAAGGCAACCTAATGAAGACGCTCCAAGATGTTTTGGAGATACTTGAATATAAATATATTATCCGCAAAGTCAAGATAGAGGGTTATAGCCGTGTGCAGCAGCGTGGAAATTATCCGCGTGTGGCATTGCGCGAGATGATACTCAATAGCCTTGTTCACCGCAGTTACCTTGGTCCGATGACGCAAATGCGGGTGTACGATGACCATATCGTGCTGTGGAACTATGGTACCTTACCTACGGAACTTACTGTGCAGCAGCTGTTTGCGCCCCACCCTTCTTTCCCGCGCAATCCACTGATAGCCAATGCGTGTTTCCGTGCCAATATGATTGAGGCTTGGGGCAGTGGTATTCATCGTATTATCGAATCGTGCCAAGCAGAGGGGTTCCCTGCTCCCACTATCGAAGAGGCAACGGGCGGTATTCAAATAACCCTCCGAACTACCCCCCAGAATCCCCCCCAGAATACCCCCCAGAATACCCCCCAGAAAAGCAGCGAAGAAGATACACTGACCGAGCGGATATTGACACTGTTGCGAGCGAACAATCGCATTTCGCAACGAGCCATGGCAGAGCAGTTGGGCATAGGTTTCGATACAGTCAAAGAATACATGACCAAACTCAAGCGCAATGGTACCATCTGCCGCATAGGTGCCGACCGAGGCGGACACTGGCAAATAATCAACCCAAACAAAGAATAACACATCATGAATAATGTCCTTATATTTGCAGGCGGCAGCGGCAGCCGAATGAACACTACCAGCCGCCCCAAGCAGTTCCTTCAACTGCATGGCAAAGAGATTATTGTCTATACGCTCGAGAATTTCCAGAACCACCGAGAGATAGACAATATCGTTGTGTCGTGCAAAGCCGATTGGATAGACTATTTGTGGCAATTGGTGGAGAAATACAACTTGACCAAAGTCCGTTGGATAGTCGAAGGCGGCGAAACAGGACAGATGTCGATATACAACGGACTGGTGGAGTTAGAGAAGCACTGTCCTGCCGATTCGGTAGTCTTGGTACACGATGGTGTGCGTCCCTTTGCTAACGAACAACTGATTAGCCATTGTATAGAGAGTGTCCGGCAGCATGGTTCTGCTATTACGGTTGTGCCGGCAGTTGAAACGATTGTTACCACCGAAAACGGACAAATTCAAACCATTACCGACCGCAGCAAGTGTTTTCTTGCCAAAGCCCCGCAATGTTTTATCTTGAGCGACCTTTTGTCAGCACATCGTCAGTCCCAACAAGAGGGAGAAATCAATGCCATTGATTCTGCTTCTATTATGAAGAGATACGGCTATAATCTTTTCACGGTCGAGGGCAGTTACGACAATATCAAGATTACCACTCCTGCCGACTTTTATACCTTTCGGGCGCTCTGCGATGTACACGAGAATCAACAAATCTTTGGGTTATAATAACTTATGGAACATACACAAATCATAGCAGATATAGATGAAGCACTCTCACAATGTGCTTTTTTGTCCGATTTAGACGACAAGAATATTCTTGTTACCGGTGCAACAGGAATGATTGGCAGTATGATTGTCAAAGTCCTACAGTCTTACAATCGCCGCTACCATACCCACATCCATATTGTGGCACATGTACGGAATATCGAGAAAGCCGAAAGCATTCTCGCTGACTATATTGATAGCCAATTGGAATGGGTTGTGGGGGATATTTGTAGCCCTATCGTGTATGACAAACCCGTAGATTATATCATCCATACCGCCAGTACAACGACATCTAAAGACTTTGTCACAAAACCGGTAGAGACTATCAAAACAACCATCGATGGTACAAATGCCATTCTGTCTTTCGCTCGAGAGCAGCAGGTGCAGAAATTGGTATATACCTCCTCGCTTGAAGCGTATGGTATTCCCGACCAATTCGAGGTAGAGGAGAATACTAACGGGCATATCGATTGGACGAATGTCCGCAGTTCCTACTCCGAGGGAAAGCGCATGGCAGAATGTTTGTGTTGTTCATATCTTGCAGAATACCAGGTGCCTATCATTATTGCTCGTTTGGCACAAACCTTCGGTGCAGGCTTTGCTCCTACCGATAACCGTGTCTATGCTCAGTTTGCTCGCGCAGTTGTTCAAGGAGAGGATATTATCCTGCATACACAAGGCAACACTATACGTAATTATTGTTACCTCACAGATGCCGTAGTGGCTCTTCTGCTTCTGGCGATAAAGGGTCAAACGGGCGAGATATACAACATTGCCAACGAAGAAACCACTTGTTCTATTGCAGAGATGGCACAGTTGGCTGCCCAATTATCCAATTGGAAAACACAAGTACGGTTTGATATTTCCGATACACAAAAGTATGGCTACAATCCGGAGGTAAAAATCAAACTCGTCAGTAAGAAACTGCGTGCTTTAGGCTGGACACCCCACAACACCCTGCAACAAGCATTAGAAAAATCCATCAATTGGTTGAAACCATGAACTTAGCAGAACTCATCTTGCATTCATCCCTGCCTGTTCGTGAACTGACTGACGACGAAGCCACTCAACTCAAGCAGGTCTTGCTCGACATATATAAGGACTTACTCTATGCCTGCCAAAAGCACGGCCTGACGGTTCTTCTTGGTGGTGGCAGTTGTTTAGGCGCAGTGCGTCATAATGGTTTTATCCCATGGGACGATGATTTAGATGTCATGATGCCCCGTGCAGACTACGACCGCCTCCCCACCATTCTGCAACAGGAATATGGCGACCGCTATACTTGCATAGGTCCCAATACCACCGAACATTGCCCCACGCCATTTATCAAATTGGGCAAACGAGGCACGGTCTTTACCACTATCTACGACCTACCAGACGCAAAACACGAAATAGCGATTGATATATTCCCAATAGAGAATATCCCGAATAACCACCTTCTGCGCTTGTGGCATGGATTTTGGCTCAATCTCTTGCAGTATATCGCCTTGTGCATCAACTTGTATGAAGGGCGTGCTTGTTATGCCACACAGGTACTGCGCGCCTCGAAGGAAGGCCGAAGGAAGATTAATCATCGCCTACGCATAGGGCGTATCGGCTCATGTTTTTTCTCCTACTCTCGCCTATACATCTTCTGCGATCGCTTCGCCGCCAAGTATGCCAACCGCAACACAAACGATATAACCATTCCGACGGGGCGTGGGCATTACTTTGGCGAGATACACCCACACGAGGACTTTTTCCCGCCCGTAGAACACACTTTCGAAGGTCTACAAGCCCCCATTCCGCATAACTACGACGCCTACCTCCGCAAGTTGTATGGCAACTATATGCAAATTCCCCCTGTAGATAAGCGCGAGAAGCACTCCATAGTCAACCTCAAATTCTAAACAGCATAAAATGGCAACCACCTACCCCGCATATACCGTCTGTATGGGCGTATACAAAAACGACCAACCGGACTTTTTCCACCTTGCGTTCTTAAGCATGGCGCAACAAACCATAGCGCCCGATGAGATACTGCTCATCATTGACGGACCGATAGGCAATGCCTTAGAAAACACCATCCATCAATTAGAGGCAGAATACCCCATTCTGCGTGTGCAGCGCTTTGCCGCGAACTGCGGCTTGGCCGCAGTTCGCGGCGCGGGTGTAAACGCAGCACGCAACGCCATTGTGGTATTCATGGATAGCGATGATATTTCTTGCCCCGACCGTGTAGAGAAACAATTGAACTATCTATCCGCCCATCCCGATACCGATGTATTGGGCGGGCAGATTGAAGAATTTATCGACACCACAGACCATATTGTCGGCAAACGCATAGTTCCACAACAGCACGCTGACATCCTTCGTTATTTGAAGTCCCGCTGCCCAATGAATATGGTGACGACCATAGTTCGTAAAGAGGCAGTCCTTCGTGCCGGCAATTTCCAAGATTGGCATTACGATGAGGACTATTACCTTTGGATACGCATGGCTTTGGCAGGTGCCCGCTTTGCTAATTTGCCGGACACTTTAGTCTATGCCCGTGTAGGCAAAGAGATGTACCAACGCCGTGGCGGTTGGCGATATTTCAAGAGTGAGCGCAACCTGCAGCACTATATGCTGCAGCACCGACTCATTTCCCTTCCTCGCTATTGTTACAATGTACTCGGGCGCTTTGTTGTCCAAGTCCTAATGACCAACCGAGTACGAGGTTTTGTGTTCCAAAAACTATTCAGAGATTGACCCTTATGCTTCTTAAGTATCTCTTCGATCGTATTTGTGCGCTATTGGGCTTGATAGTGGTATTGCCCTTGCTACTTGTCGTGGCGGTCTTGATAAAAGTCCGTATGCCCGATGGTCCGATACTCTATACCCAAAAGCGTGTCGGCAAGGACGGCAAACTATTCACTATCTATAAGTTCCGCACCATGCGCGTCGGCACCGACCAGTCATCTGTTTCTGTGGCCGGCGAAAGCCGAATCACTCCCTTAGGAGAAAAACTCCGTCGCTACAAGATAGACGAACTGCCCGAGTTGTGGAATGTACTGATTGGCGATATGTCCTTTGTCGGTCCTCGCCCTGATGTACCTGGCTATGCCGATTGCCTAACGGGGGATGACCGCCGTATCTTGTACCTACGCCCCGGAATAACAGGTCCCGCCAGCCTTAAGTACCGCAACGAGGAATACCTCCTTGCACAACAACCGAACCCGCAGGCGTATAACGACCAAGTACTTTTCCCTGACAAGGTGCGCCTCAATAAGTACTATCTCGACCACTACTCCTTCGCCAAAGACCTGCAAATGATATTCTGCACCATCTTAGGCAGGACTATGTCCTACGCAGGCGAAATCATCTAATAGTTATGTACCTATATTTCAAGCATACACAGCATATTCCAACCGAGTGTACTTTGCAGACGACCAAAGTACACCCCACGCTTCAACATGGTATGAATTGGAAAGGGAAACTCCATATATTGTTATGGCGTATGTTTGCCATATTGTCCGGAGGTGAGTATTGGTTCTATGAAATATGGAAAGATAATTGTATGGTTTCGTGTGCAGAAGTATGCACAAAAAATCCTCAACTTCCCTTTATGGGTAGAGAGAGAGAGAGAGAGAGAGAGAGAGAAGAGAGAGAGAGAGAGAACATCTCGCTTACCACATAGGACCATGCATGACAATTCCGGAAGCACGCGGTCATGGGTACTATCCTATGCTACTGAATGAAATTATGAAAGACCTCGGCACTGACAAAAGTTATTATATGATAGTTCATAGCGACAATTATGCCAGTTTACGAGGTATTACAAAAATCGGATTTACGCTCATTGGCAAAGGCAGAAAGAACGCTTTTGGGCAATACATAATCACTCACGAAATCATCTGACAATATGGACAACCGTTGGACAAGATATCAAGGCGCACTGCTTTGGACAGGTAATCCAAAAGATACCGCCCCGACCGAGCGAGAGGCACAAGAAGCACTCCATGAGAGTGGTACTATGTTCGCCCGTTGGACAAGCCATTGGGATTGTGCCACACCTACCGAATGGTGGTGGTGCATTAAAGACACACCTCTATTTGTCAATACGATTCCAGCAAAGCATCGATACAGAATCAATAAGGGAGCGAAATACTTTGATGTGCAAATCATCACCCCGGAGGATTACACAGAAGAAATATACCAAGTCATGGTTGCAGCCTTTGCCGTCTATCCCAAGAAGTACCAACCTCATTTAGAACGAGATAGCATAATAGAAAGTATACAAAGTTGGCAAGAACAGTTCATTGCATTTGGTGCTTTCGAAAAAGAGTCGCACAAACTATGCGGTTACTTTCTTATCCGTGAGCATAAAGACCATGCCGAATTAGAAATGCTAAAAGTCATACCGCAATACGAAAAGTTAGAAATCAATGCCGCCCTTGTGTATGCCGTAGTTATGCACTACAACGATAGGCTATCGCCTGATTTCTATTTGGTGGATGGGGAGCGCAATATCAAGCACCAAACACGCTTCTTCGAATACCTCATTCAGTACTTTGAATTCCGTAAAGCCTACTGCCAACTACATATAGTCTATTCGCCAAAGATGCACCTCGTAGTCAATCTTTTACATCCTTTTAAGGGGGGGGTATGCCTATTAGGTAAATTTAATACATTCTTCTACAATGTCTATTGTGTCCTCAAGATGGAAACCATCCGCCGCACATTTGAATAATGTAGTGTATCCTTATCTGACCTACAACCGTAAATCATTGGAGTAAAAAACGATTATTTTGCTTATATCAAATAAAAGGCGTACCTTTGCAGGCAAAATCACAAAGTATACTTATCGATTTTTCGCAAATATCATAAAGTATACATTCATTTTTTTCGTACTATGATAGATAAAGAAAAGGTAAAGCAAATTATTATTGAGCGTCAAGAGGAACTCCCTACAATCCGATTGGTGGAGCGACCTATACAGTTCGACAGATCATCCAACTATGTACTCATTGGTCCTCGTCGTGCGGGAAAGTCCTATATGTTGTACCACTATATACAGCAACTTGTCGCTCAACAAGAAATTACCATACAACAGGTTCTTTATATCAATTTTGAGGATGAGCGTATCGCATTTATCGAAGCACAAGAACTTGGTGTATTGCTAGAAGCATACCAAGAACTATTCCCTACTCAGAAGCCGCGGCTGTTTCTCGATGAGATACAGAATATCACGGGATGGGAAAAATTCGCCCGACGCTTAGCAGATAGTAAATATCATATTATGCTGACAGGTAGTAATGCCAAAATGTTAAGTGCAGAAATTGCTACCACATTAGGTGGACGGTATATAGCCCGTGAGGTATTTCCTTTTTCATTTACCGAATATCTATCCTATCACGATGTAGCACTATCCCAAAATTGGGAATATAGCCCTACGCTGCGGCAGCAGGTCAAAGGTTTCCTACCTGCATATTTCGAGTATGGTGGATATGCTGAAATTTTTGATAAAAGCGATAAACGTGAGTGGCTGAACTCCTTATACCAAAAAATCATTATGGGCGACATTGTGGAGCGCAATGCGATCCGTAATCCGCGTGTATTCCGCTTGTTAGCACGCAAGTTAGCCGATTCGGTTATGCAGCCTACTTCTATTGCCCGCTTGCAACACTTGATTATTTCTACCGGTGAGAAAATCAGTCTATCCGTTGTAAAAGACTATTTAGGCTATATGTCCGAAGCCTATTTGACTTTCGAGATACCCAATTTTGCTTCCCACCTGTCAGAGCAGACTACCTCACAAAAGCGGTATTTTATCGATAATGGCATTCTGAATCTGTTCTTGCACGATGATGCACCTAAGTTATTAGAAAATATCGTTGCCATACATCTGCACCGAAAGTATAACAACGATAGTGAATACCGTTTGTTTTACTATAACCGTGGAGTAGAGATAGATTTCTGTATTCCGGAAGAGTCGTTGGCTATACAAGTTTCCTACAGCATCGAAGATACAGATACACTTGAGCGTGAAGTCGGTGCGATACAGAAATTTAGGAAGCAGTATCCTACCTACAGAGGAATTATTATCACTTACGACCAAGAAAAAGAAATAGAATGTGATGAGAAAACGATTGCCGTTATCCCCATTTGGAAATGGCTTACACGATAAAATGGATAAGAATAGAACACGAAAACAAAACAGCATATTACAAAACTCCACCAACTTGGTGAATGTCTAAAAATTGCGACTATGTACAACAAATTAAAAAGCATACTGCTATTTCTTATCAACCTACTACATCAGCCTGCATGGCGATTGCGACATAATCAAATATCAACTCACGCTCGAGTTGAAAGAGGCACTTTTGTCAGAGATTGCAAAATAGCACCATACACATACATCGGACTGAATTGTGTACTGAATAGTGTAGAGATAGGTGAATATTCATCAATCGCTTCGGGAGTACAAATTGGCGGAATGGAGCATGCATATTGGGATTTATCCACCTCATGTCATCTCACAGATAAAAGTATCGCCGGCAACATCACACATATCGGACATGATGTTTGGATTGGAGCAGATAGTATTATCCGACAGGGAATAACCATCGGAGAAGGAGCCGTTGTCGGAGCCAATTCGTTTGTCAATAAAGATGTTCCGCCTTATGCAATAGTAGTTGGTAGTCCTGCTAAAATCATCAAGTATCGGTTTGATGAACCGACTATTACAGCATTGCAAAAATCACATTATTGGAATTACCCCCCCCCAGAAGCGAAGAGTATCTTAACATCGCTGTATAACACATTCGCAAAAGAAATACCGCACCGACAATAAAATAGCACATTTTCTAAATCCACTAATTGCAACAAGAACAAAAACAGCAATATATGAATAAGCGCATTTATCTATGTCTCGCACACATGAGCGGGAATGAACAAAAGTATATCCAAGAGGCATTCGATACCAATTGGGTAGTGCCATTGGGTCCCAATGTCAATGGGTTTGAAGACGACCTGACACAGTTTGTTTGCTCGACAAACAACAATTCAAAATGTACAGAAGAAGGTCTTAATGCACAGACTACAAATTTCCAATTACCAACTACAAATAGCAACAAACAAGTAGTAGCCCTCTCGGCAGGTACGGCTGCAGTACATTTGGCACTGATTGCCTGTGGCGTGCAGGCAGGTGATGAGGTCTGCGTGCAGTCGTTCACCTTCTGTGCCAGCAGCCACCCTATCAAGTATCTCGGTGCTACACCGGTGTTCATCGATTCGGAAAAGGACTCTTGGAATATGGATCCCACATTGTTGGAACAGGCTATTCTCGACCGCAAAGCCAAGACCGGCAAATATCCGAAAGCCATTATTCCTGTGGCGCTCTATGGTATGCCGTATCGTATTCACGAGATTTTGGCGATTGCCGACAAGTATGGAATACCGGTTATCGAAGACGCTGCAGAGGGTTTTGGTAGCCGCTACCATGGGCAAGTGTTAGGTACTTTTGGCGAATATGGGGTGTTGTCGTTTAATGGTAACAAGATGATTACCACCTCCGGCGGTGGGGCACTGATATGTCCGAATGCCGAAGCAAAGCAGAAGGTAATGTGGTATGCCACGCAGGCTCGTGAGGCATATCCTTACTACCAGCACGAGGCTATAGGCTACAACTATCGTATGTCGAATATCTGTGCCGGTATCGGGCGTGGGCAGATGACTGTTGTCGATGAGCATATCCGCCACCATAAGCATATTGCCGACCTCTACGAGCAGGCTTTCTCGCATATCGAAGGTATAACATTCCATAAGAACCCCGCTGCTGAATACGACAGCAACTATTGGCTCAATACTATTACACTCGACCCAGCACTGCGTATTGTGGGACAAGAACACGCCTATGAAGTTGCGGTGCAAGGAGCAGTAGGCGGTGCTGCAGGTGTTACCCATGCCGCAACCACCCTGCGTACTGATTGCCAGCCGAATGATAATGTCGAGGCACTTCGTATGTTCCTCGATCAAGCAAATATCGAGAGCCGTCCTGTGTGGAAACCTATGCATAAGCAACCTGTCTATAAGGATGCTCCTGCGTACCTCAATGGTGTGAGCGAATCCCTATTCAAAGTGGGTATGTGTCTGCCCTCCGGCCCTATGGTCAGCGATGAGGATGTTGCCTACATCATAGATACGATCCGCAAGGCGATTGTGTAATTATACGCTTCGGGCTTTAATAATCTAACGATTTACGATTGGAAGTGTGACGATTTAGTATCCTATTTCGTCACACTTTTGTATATAGGTCGTCACATCTTGGTATATTCATCCTATATTCGTCTTATATTCGTCTTATATTCATCCTATATTAAACCTTTGAAAGAGGTAGTATTTACTGGCGTTGGCGGAAGGTAGATTGTATGATACGGGTTTTATTTACATAGTTTTGCATATTTAATATAAAATGTTTACCTTTGTGGGGTTTAACGGGTAAAGATTCTTTGTATTTATGCTAACTATGCTTATAAAGAGGATATACCTCTCCGTATTGCTCCTATTGCTTTTGGTTTGCCCTGCGTTGCGGGGCGAAAGTTTTACGATTGAGTTCAAGCAGAATACAAGCGATGCAACGAGCGTCTTATCCGCTGCCACTTTCAGGACACAGATAACAGCAGGGACAGAATACTATGATACCATTGCAGGTATGACTGCCGTGTTTGAAGGCAGAAGGGGGTTATTATTGGGGAGGAATAACAGTAAAGGGAAGTTCACATTGCATCTGAATGACGCCTACAAGATAACGCAAGTTACGATAAAGGCATATCCGTACGGGACGGATGACTGCAAGATGGTATGCGGTGTTTCGAGTGAATCATACAGCGTGTGCAACAATATCTTATACGCAACAGGAACTGATTGCAGTTGGTCGTTTCAGGGTTCGGAGATATCCACTATCTATGTGGCGACATCAGGTAAGCGTGCCTATATATCGTCGATTACGGTTGGTTATATCGACCCATCGACTATTCCTTTGCTAAACAAACCTACCAATATGGCAAGCACTTTGGACGCTCCTACCACCGTTGCACTGCGTTGGGAGGCAGTGGAGCATGCCGACAGGTATATGGTTACCTACACTTCTGCGCAGGGAGAGAGCAAGGAAGTGGAGGTTACGGA
>CAVEFV010000061.1:0-12220 GCA_963615025.1 Firmicutes bacterium CAG:95
TTGGAATGGGGATTGTAGGTGGGTTGTAGGTTCTTCCTATATTCGTCCTATATTCATCCTATATTCGTCCTATATAAATCCTTCGGGATTGGTAGTTAATACAGGGCTTGGCGGAAAGGAAGGTTGAAGAATCGGGAATTGAGGAGGGAGAAAGGGAGATTAAAAGTGGAGCGTTGAAAGTTAATAGTTGATAAGGATTTTGGGGGTATAGGAGTTGAAGATGAGAGTTCGTAGGAAGGGAAGAGGTGGTTGTTTATTTGGGAAAAAGATGTATCTTTGCAGCGGAAAGGGATGAGGATGACGGTTCTATGTATTGAAAATTATAGTTGTATGAAAAAGAATATATTGCAAGTCCTTGTATGGGCTTTATTATTAAGCAGTTGTATGCACAAGACAGAAGAAGTTATTATCGATCGTCAGAGTCCCACGATTGAAAATCGGAAGTTCTCTGCAGAAGCGTTATGGGCAATGGGGCGCATAGGCGATGTATCGGTTGAGCCTCAGACGGGTGAGGTGGTTTATTCGGTTTCGTATTATTCGGTGGAGCGGAATGCTTCGAACACGGAACTGTTTGTGATGGACGGGAATGGGGGAAATGTCCGTCGGTTGACCCATGATAACATCAAGCAGTCGTCTCCGCAGTGGCTACGGGATGGCAGGATTGCTTATTTGAGTAACGAGAGCGGTTCGATGCAGATATGGGCGATGGACAGAGATGGTAAGCACAAGCAACAATTGACTCATTACGAGAGTGATATAGAGGGTTTTCGTTTCTCGCCAGACGGTGAGAAGTTGTTGTTTGTTGCTCAAATCAAGGTAGGAAAGCGTACGGTAGATCTATACCCTGACTTGCCTTTGGCATCGGGCAGGATAGTGGACGACTTAATGTACAAGCATTGGGATGAATGGACGGAGTCGGCTCCGCATCCGTTTGTTGGCAGGTACGACAGCAAGGAGGGTTTGGTGGATGTAGTGGATATATTAGCGGGCGAGCCTTACGAAAGTCCGATGAAGCCTTTTGGCGGGATGGAACAGTTGTCGTGGAGTCCAGACAGCAAGCAGGTGGCTTATACCTGCAGGAAGAAAGTGGGATTGGCATACGCAATCAGTACGAATTCGGATATTTATCTGTATGATATAGCGACAGGCAGAACGCTTAATCTGACAGATGGCATGATGGGTTATGATACTAATCCCCAGTTTTCGCCTGACGGAGGAAGGATTGCCTGGCTCAGTATGGAGCGGGATGGATATGAGTCGGACCAGAACAGGTTGTTTGTATTGGATTTGACTACGGGTGCAAAGACTTTTCTTTCGAAAGCGTTTGAGAGCAATGTGGACGAGTTTTGCTGGCGCAATGACGGAGAGATATTGTTTGGTGGTTGCTGGCACGCATTGCAACACTTGTACAGTATTGACATGAACGGTGTTGTGAAGGAGATAACAGACGGTCAGTATAACTATGCGTTGGCGGGCGTATGCGGGGACAGGCTATATTGTACGCGCTGCTCTATGTGTGAGGCTTATGAGATATACTCGTTGAACTTGGAGGGGGATGACAGGGAATTGAAGCAGTTAAGTTTTGAGAACAAACATATTTACGATATGGTAGATATGGGTAAGGGTGAGCCTCGTTGGCAGCGTACTACCGATGGTAAAGACATGCTGACATGGATTGTATATCCACCGCATTTTGATTCGACGAAGGTATATCCTACCCTACTCTATTGTGAGGGAGGTCCACAGTCACCGGTAAGTCAGTTCTGGAGTTACCGTTGGAACTTTATGCGTATGGCTGCGGAGGGTTATATCGTTGTGGCACCTAATCGTCGGGGTCTGCCAGGTTTTGGTAATGACTGGAATGAGGAGATCAGTGGTGATTATGGCGGACAGTGTATGCGTGACTATTTTACGGCGATAGATGAGTTCTGCCGTGAGCCTTATGTGGACAAGGAACATCTTGGCTGCGTAGGTGCTTCGTTTGGCGGATACAGTGTGTATTGGATAGCAGGTCATCATGAAGGCCGATTCAAGGCGTTTATTGCGCATGATGGTATATTTAACATCGAGATGCAATACCTGGAAACAGAAGAGAAGTGGTTTGCTAATTGGGATATGGGTGGGGCATATTGGGAGAAAGATAATGCGATTGCCCAGCGTACTTTTGCGAATTCTCCCCATAAGTTTGTGGATAAGTGGGATACACCTATTCTGTGTATTCATGGTGAGAAGGATTATCGTATTCTTGCCAATCAGGCGATGGCGGCTTTTGATGCAGCCAAGATGAGAGGAATACCTGCAGAACTACTCATCTTCCCTGATGAGAACCATTGGGTACTTAAGCCACAGAACGGTATATTGTGGCAGCGTACATTCACAAACTGGTTGGACAGGTGGTTGAAATGATACAAAGAAATTATTAACAGTTGACAAATACGATGCAGACAGATAAGTTTACCTATACTATACAATATCAGGATGTTGATGAGCATTATCTTCTGAGGTTATACACATTAGAGAATTATCTACTAAACAGTGCTGGGTTATCTGCAGACAAGCATGGTTTTGGGGTGAAGTATCTTCATCCTCAGCATTTGACATGGGTTATTACCAATATGTCGTTGGAGATGCGTGCGTTGCCGTGTCCTTGTGATGAGATGGTAGTTGAGACTTGGGTAGAAGAACATATTCATACTCTTAGCGTCCGCAATTTCAGGATATATGTCAATGGTATTCTTCAGGGAGAAGCGCGTACTCTATGGGCGATAATCAATACAGATGACAGGACAATACAATCGATCTTTGACCGAGATGTGTTCCATGTGGGAGAAGGTAATGAGCATTTGGATTTGTCGCCTGCTCGCAGACATACGCATATTGGGAAGTTTGATGAGTCGATACTCCACCGTATTGCCTATTCGGATGTGGATTATAACGGGCATTGTAATTCCTGTAAGTATTTAGAGCGTATGCTTGATTTGCATGAGCCTGCAGGATTGGTTCCTTTTCGTTTGGATTTGCGTTATTCCCGTGAGGTGTATAAGGGGGATAATGTTGTGGTTGGCTATGCCCAAGTTGAAGGTAACCATTGTTATGAACTCCACGCACCTAATGGTGAACTTTGTTGTTCGGCTATCCTTTCTGCGTTGTAGTTGGCAGGTCGGGTGTAAGTATATGGTAGGATAATGCCTGATAGCGGGTATTGTTTTTGTACTTATAAGGTGCTAAAAGACAGCGTATTGCTATTTTATCTTTGTATAATTACAGAGAAAAATAGTATTCTTTCTTGTGGGATTAAAAAGAATATAGTACCTTTGCACACAATTTTGGCGTATATTGCGTAGGTGTTTGTTTAAGGTATGGGAGTGGTGTAGTTGAGGATTGGGATTAGATGCCAGAATGGATGGTGATTGCAGGGTGGAATATGGTTTGGAATAAATAAAATTATAATACAATGTCAAAGATTTGTCAAATTACCGGCAAGAAAGCCATGGTTGGATGCAATGTTTCGCATTCGAAGAGGCATACGAAGCGTACCTTCGATGTAAACTTGTTCCATAAGAAGTTCTACTGGGTAGAACAAGATTGCTGGATTAGCCTGAATGTTTCAGCTGCTGGTCTGCGTACTATTAACAAGATCGGGTTAGACGCTGCCTTAAAGCGTGCTGCCGAGAAGGGATATTTATACGAATAAGTAAGGAGGTATTATTATGGCAAAGAAAACGAAAGAAGCACGTGTACAAGTTATTCTTGAATGCACTGAGCAAAAGGCGAGTGGTATGCCAGGTACATCGCGGTACATTACCACAAAGAATCGTAAGAATACTCCCGATCGTTTAGAGTTGAAGAAATATAACCCGATCCTTAAACGGTATACTATTCACAAAGAAATCAAGTAAAAGTTTCGAATTATGGCAAAGAAAGCGGTTGCTACTTTACAGACAGGTAATGCCGGTCGTAACCATAGCAAATGTATTAAGATGGTTAAGTCTCCGAAAACCGGAGCGTATATTTTTCAAGAGGAAATCGTTGCGAATGACGATGTAAAGGCATTTTTTGCTAATTAAGAGAGTTAGCATCAGTATATAAAGAGAGGCTGTTTAACCAAGTTAGACAGCCTCTTTTTAGTATATGGGTTTATCGGTTTATGAGTTTATGCGATTCGTGTATCAGGCGAACAACTGTACATCGTTGTCATTGACAGGATCGCCTGAGAGAATAATAAGTCTTTCGACTACATTGCGCAACTCACGAATGTTGCCGTTCCATGTTCTGTTCATGAGAGCACCAAGTGCCTCTTTTGTAAACTTCTTGCAAGCCCATCCTTGTTCGTTGCATATCTGGTTGGCAAAATAGTCGACAAGAGAGGGTATGTCTTCTTTCCGTTCGTCGAGTGTGGGAACATGGATGGGGATTACATTGAGTCTGTGGAATAGATCCTCCCGAAAATTACCCTTTTTGATTTCTTCTTGCAAGTCCTTATTGGTAGCGGATAAGATACGCACATTGACCTTAATAGACTTGTCGGATCCTACACGGCATATCTCATTCTCTTGCAAGGCACGCAGTACTTTGGTTTGTGCAGCGAGGCTCATATCTCCTATCTCGTCTAAAAACAGTGTCCCGCCGTCTGCTTGCTCGAACTTACCTATTCGTTGTTTGATAGCAGAGGTGAATGCTCCTTTTTCGTGTCCGAAAAGTTCGCTTTCGATCAGTTCGGAAGGTATGGCGGCACAATTCACCTCTACGAGTGGTTGCTGACTTCGATGACTCTGGGCATGAATGAGCCTTGCAACCACTTCTTTTCCGGTACCATTTGCCCCTGTTATGAGTACGCGCGCCTCTGTAGGTGCTACTTTGGCAATCATATCGCGCACATGTTCGATCCCTGCACTATTACCTACCATCTGGTATTTGGTGGATATTTTGCGTTTGAGTGCTTTTGTTTCCTGTTCCAATGATTTTTTCTCCAAAGCATTTTTTGTGGTAATGAGAAGTCGGTTCAAGTCAACCGGTTTCTCTATGAAATCGAAGGCTCCGCCTTTAATACACTCTACAGCCGTTTCGATGTTGCCATGACCAGATATCATTACTATAGGGGCTTCGATTTCTTCCTTGTGTAGTGTTTCCAAGACTTCGATACCATCCATCTCGGGCATTTTGATGTCGGAGAATATGAGATCGTAGGTGGTTGTCATTGCCATCTGTACGCCCATCTTGCCGTTTTCTGCCAAGTCGATTTTATAGCCTTCGAACTCAAGTATGTCTTTGAGTGTGTTTCGTATACTGCGTTCGTCGTCGATGATTAGTATGCGTGCCATATTTTCTTTTTTTCTCTCAGTCATTTCTTTGCAAGAATTGTGCCACCCAAAAGGATGGCGGTTAATGGTATTATGAAGGGCTTTTCGTTTTTTATGGATTTACCGAAGCGGTTGCAAAGTTAGTATTTATTATGAGAAAATGCAAGGATAAGGATTAAATTAAGAATTGAGAATTAATGATTAATATGCAGGTGAGCAATTAATAATTAATAATTTACAATCAGCATACGGAGATATGATGATTATTTAATAATTAACAACTAATGACTAATGGGTGGAGAGAGGTGTTTGGGAGAGGGGTTGTAGGTAGTTGGTATAGTCTTCCTATATTCGTCCTTTATTCATCCTATATTCATCCTATATAAATCCTTTGTAATTGGTAGTATTTACTATGCTTGGCGGATGGTAGTTTTATTATTGAGGGTTGGGAGAAATATAAATAGTGATAGCGAGAAGTGCTATATCTTATTAAGTATTGAACGCAAAGAGAAGGCTATCGGGATAGCGGGACAGAGGCAGAGGAATGGGAAATATGGGGTATGCGTTGTTGTTTTGTTTGGGAAAGGGACTGATACCGTTATTTTGTGGCAAGGAAAAATTTGCGAAAAAGAGAGAAAAGCAGTACCTTTGCGTTCCAAAAATCTTGTATCTCACAAAGTTATGATGATAAAAATATATCGCTACTTCGAACGGCACAAAGTGCTTTTGTATAGCCTGCTGGTACTTACCTCTGCTTTTTTTCTGTTCTTCGGTACCCGTATTTCATTTGAAGAAAATATCGCCAAACTATTGCCACAGTCGGAAGACATGAATGTGGATATTGCTTTTCAGGACCTGCGTGTGAAGGATATGGTGTTTGTGCAGGTGGTAGGAAGCGGGAAGGAGACCCATGAAGAGTTGGCAGGTGCTATGGATGTATTTATGAGCAAGTTGGAAGCATCTGCCTCGGAGGAAAACCTACTACAGGGGACACTATACGCAGTTGACCCGATGGAGTGGATGGATGTAGCCTATTACCTCAGTTCGGTCTTTCCGAGTTATATTGATTTCAGTGACAGGGAGATGGACAGTATTTGCTCGGCGGGACATATAGAACAGCAAATAGAGAAGTACAACCAATTGGTAGATACTGATTTAGGCAGTATGCTCTATGATTTTATGACAATGGATCCTATCGGTATGCATAATCTGTTGATGCCACAAGGCGGGGAAATGCCGACGGGCGGGTTCCGTTTTATAGACAATCACCTATTCTGCTCGGACACAACGGTTTGCATCGGTTTTTTGTTCCCCAATATCAGTTCTTCGGACTCGGGAACAGCCAAGCATCTCTTGCGGCGCATAAAGGCTGCTGCGTCGGATGTAGCGGATCAGTATGAGGGAGTGGAGGTTCTGTATCACGGAACGGTGGTGCAGTCCGCCAACAACTCGTTGCGTATCTGCAAGGACCTGTTTACTACGCTTGGTATATCGTTGTTGGTTATTCTGATACTCCTGGCTGTTTGCCTGAAGGATTATAAGTCGATGCTGCTGTTGCTGTTCCCGATAGTTTACGGTACTTTTATGGCGTTGGCATGTATTTATCTCGGGAAGGGAATTATTTCGTTGATGTCAGTAAGTATCGGCGCGATTGTATTGGGAGTTGCATTGAGTTATAGTCTGCACGTGATGATTCACTATAAGTACACGGGCAGCAGGGAAAGGGTGGTGAAAGAACAGACCACACCTGTGATATTGGGCAGCCTAACGACCATCGGTGCATTTGCGGGGATGCTCTTTACTCAATCGTCGCTGCTGCAAGACTTCGGGTGGTTTGCGTCGATTAGTGTTGTAGGGACGACGATAGCGAGTTTGCTTTTTCTTCCTCACTTCTTCCCGAGAGAGAACCGTCGCAATGAACGCGCCTTTGGTTTTATGGAGAAGATCAATGCTTACCCGATAGACCAAAACCGATGGGTACAAGGTATCTTGTTGTGTTTTGTGGTGATAACAATATGTTTCTCTGGCCAATATACTTTCGACCCGAATTTGAGACATATCAACTACACTGCTCCTGAAGTGGCACGGTCGCAGCAATTGTGGGCAGAGAAGAACAACAGCGGGATGGTGCAACAATACTATGCATCGGTCGCGACAGACCTTGAGACAGCCGTTGCGCAATTAGGCGTGATGGAGCGGACTTGTGACAGTCTTAAACAGGCAGGGGTGATTGGTTCGTATCTGCCGACTTCGGTGATACTGCCTGATTTGGACAAACAGGAAAAGCGCATTGAACATTGGCGGAATTACTTCACACCGGAAAAACAGCGTGAGATAATGCACAATATTGAGACTGCTTGCCGAAAGAGCGGTGTAGATGCAGCGATGTACGCACCCTTTGCAGAGGTGATGCAGGGGGAATATGAGCCACAGTTGTTGCTTGAGGCAGGGATAGTTCCGACACAACTGTCTTCGATTCTTGCGGAACAGGTGGGAGATTACTGGCTTGTTTATATGCCTATCAAAATGCAACAGGAGGAACTGCTTGCGACGAATGAGGCGATGGACAGTATAGAGGGTTGCATGGTGCTTGACCCATATTATTACTCGACGAACTTGGTGGAACTTATCCATAATGATTTTGATAAGATTCTGCTTATTTCGTCTATCTTTGTACTGATTGTTCTCCTATTGAGTTTCCGCAGAGTGAGTCTTGCGCTGATAGCGTTCTTGCCTATGCTTCTGAGTTGGTATGTAGTGTTGGGTAGTATGGCTCTGACGCACCAGTCGTTCAATATCATCAACATTATAGTCTCTTCGTTTATTTTTGGTATCGGAGTGGATTACTCGATCTTCATTATGGACGGGCTATTGGCAGCGGCACGGGGAGAAGACGACAAGCGACTGAGTTACCACAAGACGGCGATTACGATGTCGGCGACGATACTGATAGTATGTATGGCTTCGCTGCTTTTTGCGGTTCATCCAGCGATTCACAGTATCGGTTTTGCCTCGGTGGTGGGTATGATCACTACAATGATGCTGTCTTATGTATTGCAGCCTGTCCTCTTCAAATTGGGACTGCGCAGCAGATGGATTAGGAAGATGTGGAAGATAAAAGAGTAAAAGCAAGGCGAAAGGAGGAGGGAGGACGGACGGGGGCTATTGGTTGTCGTCGTTCAGCAAGTCGGGTCTTCTTTCTCTTGTGTGTTTGAGGGATTGCTCGTATAGCCAATCGTCTATTTTCGCCTGGTTACCCGAAAGCAAGATGTCGGGAACACGCCAACCTTTGTATTCGGCGGGGCGAGTATAGACACCTGGTTCCAGAAGGTTATCCTGAAAACTATCGTTGAGAGCACTTGTCTCGTCGCCCAGTGCGCCCGGCAGAAGGCGAACGATGGCGTCAGTTATGATAGCCGCAGGCATTTCGCCACCGGTAAGAACGAAGTCGCCGATGGTATATTCTTTGGTAATGAGATGGTCGCGTACGCGTTGGTCGACGCCCTTGTAGTGGCCACACAAGATAATGATGTTCTCTTTGAGGGATAGTGCATTGGCTTCGTGCTGGGTAAATCGTTCTCCGTCTGGGGCAGTGAAGATAATCTCATCGTAGTGGCGGCAGGAAGTCAAATAAGAGATTGCCCGATCGATAGGTTCTATCTGCAGTACCATACCCGCAGCGAAGCCGAAGGCATAGTCATCCACTTTCCGATGCTTGTCGAGAGTAAAGTCGCGCAGATTGTGTACATAAATCTCTGCTAAACCCTTTTCTTTTGCCCGCTGTACGATAGAATGGTTCAATGGAGATTCCAAGAGTTCGGGACAGGCTGAGATAATATCGATACGCATAAAGGAATGGATAATTTAGGTGTGTTGTATTCAGGATTATTCAAGGTACAGGATCATAACCACTTCCTCCCCACGGATGACAACGCAAGATGCGCTTTATGCCTAACCAAGTGCCTTTCAAGATGCCATATTTCATGACTGCTTCAACCATGTATTGACTACAGGTAGGGGTATAACGGCAGGAGGACGGAGTGAGCGGCGAGATACAATATCGGTAGAAATAGACAGGTATCAAGAACAGATGTCGGAATATATCACGCATTATTGTCCCGTATTTTCGTTTCTATATACGCAAGGATTCTGCACATACTTTTCACTATTGTGCTATAGTCGGAAATAGTAGAAGCAACATAATTGAACGCCATCTCCACACAACAATTTTCCTCTTCGCAAGCCACACGCAAACCGTGAGCATGCAGTCGGTAGGCTTCTCGCATCAAGCGGCGCAGATGGTTGCGCACAACAGCGTACTTGAACCGACTCTTGGGCGCCCAAACGAGAACCTTTGTCCGTTGGATATTCGAACCTCCTTCCTCCGCAGAGCGTTCTATTCGATAGGTAACTCGAATCGGATAGGCAGTGTAGTGCTTACCTTCTTTGTAGAGATTCGCAATGCGTAACTTTCCACAAAGGCGCTCCTCCTTATGGAATGTATTACGCTCTTTCACCGTGTGCGTTTGTGATTCTCTTTAAGAAAAGCATCAATAGCAGAGGTGATCGATGGAAACTCCTTGCTCGGTGTTTCTATATCCACACGCATGTTAGCCTCCTTCATTGCTTTCGCCGTTGCTGCACCATAGCAGGCAATAATACGCTCCCCTTGCTCAAAATCAGGATAGTTTTGCTGAAAGCCTACCACCCCCATCGGCGTAAACAAGACATACATATCGTAGTCCAAACGCTCTTCCGGCGTGAAGACATTAGGTACTGTACGGTACATTATCGCAGGGCGGACATCCAACTTATGATTAGCAAACATCTGTATAATATCATCATTATACACATCCGACGCTATCAAAAGAAACTTATCCTCCGAATGTCGCTGCATGATTGGAAGCAGATCCGACATCTTATTGCCTGCGCTAAAAAACACCTTCCGCTTACGGAACTGTATGTATTTCTGCAGGTAATTGGCAATAGACTCCGTCGTACAGTAGTAGTGCATCGTATCAGGCATTGTGATACGCAACTCCTCACACAAATAAAAGAAATGATCTACCCCGAGCCTCGAAGAGAATATAATGGCAGTATAGTCCAATATACTGATATGCTGCGAACGAAACTCTTTGGATGTCAAGCCTTCAACCCGAATAAATTGGTGGAAGTGAAAACGAACACCATACTTCGCCTCCATGTCAAAATAAGGAGACTTCTCTGTACCTGGCTTGGGCTGTGATACAAGTATATTCTTAACCTTCAATGTCGTAACTATTATTTATAACGAGATAATACCTAACATTCGATATGTTGTATAAACCCATCCCACGAAGGGCAACATTTCGAGGGTGCAAAGGTACAACAAAATATACAGAATATCTAAAATTCGAAACGAAAATAACCGAAAAAGTTTCAAGATAGTAAGAACAAACAATATACAGAAGAACACTATCACTATAATCCGTATCGCCAACGGACTGAACCATGGGGTAAACATCATAAGAAGCAGCATAGGGTATCCTACAAAGCACATACAAGTGTTACGCGTCAACTGATAATAATGATAGGTCTGCAACACCTCATCGCTGAAAAACACATAAGACACAATACGGAACAACAGTTCTTTCACAGCCCACATACACAGAAACAACCCGCAAGTGAGCAAATATCCGCTTATCAAGAAGTGCTGATGAACACTCGCATAACACAGGTAGATGAGCATCGAGAATATCAGTATATGGCTCAACGCCAATAGTATTCCGCCTATAAAAGAAAAGGAAATCCTATTCAACTGATTGCCCCTCAAACTGTTCTCCCATAAGTTATGAAAACTGTTCTTAATGATATTCGGCTGCAAGAAGAACGACAATACAATCACGCACAATATCAGAAGCATGATCCATGCTGACCAACTCTCTGAATAAGGAGAGGATGTGCGTACGAGTGTCTCCATGGCTATAGTTGAGCGTATTTGCGTATTGTCTTGTCCCACATCGGTGCTTCCCGCAATCGGGGCAACACCTCCTCTGCGGTTGTCATCACCGTCATCATGTTCTCCAAATGAACGGAACGCATCAAACGACCCTCCACCATCTGCTCAAAACAGCGCAACAAGTTGTCGTAGTATCCATCTACATTCAAGATACCTATCGGCTTCGTATGCAGGCCCAATTGCTTCCATGTCAGTATCTCAAGCAACTCCTCAAAGGTCCCTATACCTCCCGGCAACGCCACAAATGCATCTGCCCTTTCCGCAATAACGCTCTTGCGTTCGTGCATATCTTTCGTTACAATCAATTCGCTGCAACCTTTGTGGTCCCATCCTTGCTCCACCATAAACTGCGGAATAACACCGACTACCTCTCCCCCATTCCGAAGCGACGCGTCGGCAATCGCACCCATCAATCCGGCATGACCACCTCCATAGATCAATTGTATATGTTCTTTCGATAGAATTTCCCCTAACCTCTCTGCCGCAGCGGTGAATGAATGCGGTACCTGATTGCTTGAAGCAGCATATACTGCCAGCGAATGAATTGTGTGCATGCTCTTGTGTTATATTCTGTGTTCTGTTTCCGCCTACAAAGGTACACATTTTATATGACACCCATAGCAAATAATTAAAAAGATGTATCTTCCTAAAATACCGTTTCCTGCCGTTTCCATTCCGCAAAGCAAAAAACTACCCTCTGCTAACGCCCATCATTCCTATGTATTTCAAAAAAAGAATATAGGATGAATATAGGAAGAATATAGGATGAATATAGGATGAATATAGGAAGAGCATAGAAAGAACCTACAAACCACCTACAATCCCCATCCCAAACACTCCCCTCCACCTATTAATGATTGACTGTTAATTGTTAATTATTAATTGTTAATTGTATGTTTATTGCTCGCTGTAGAGCCATAGC
>CAVEFV010000062.1:0-2325 GCA_963615025.1 Firmicutes bacterium CAG:95
CTTCATTTTTGGAGATTGTAAATACAGATTTCCCATTTTCTTTCGATAGCAGAAAAGCCGGATTATATATTACACTGCCAAAACCCTCATTTTGATAACACCCCACATATTGTTTCCCAACTTTAGATAAAGTAGAGGACTTAACCACGAATACACTGCCTTTTTCAATGCCACACCTATCCATGTCGAATGCTCGGCGTTTTGCATTCCAAGGCGCATATTGAAAAGTCCGAATTTGACATTTGTCCCATAGTATTTCCCCCCCCCCTTGCAACCCTAAATCATCGGCTGTGGGGCGAAATGTCGGTATTCCATATTTGTCCAAGAATATCAATCGTGCGTCTGCATAAACAAACACTTCTTCTTTTACCCAGCCGATTGACGCTATTTGTTCACGATAGTTTTCTTGTTTGATAGCAACCCGCCCATATTGTGCTGTTCGTGAGCGCCCTATACTGCGGATTCCGACCAATGCATTTTCTATTTTCGTCCATAGTTTCGCCTTATTCTGCACACATTCATCTATTTCGATGTCAAAAGCAAAATCCGCCCCGCTTTGTAGAGATTCGTACCCGAACATACATTCATCTTTTGAGCATAAGCGCTCTTTGTCGTATGCTGATTTTATGGCAAAATTGCGTTCCTGCTTACACTCTTCGCCTTTTTTTGTGTCGTTATCAAACACATAGAACCCTTCGCGACATTGTTTTAGTTGTAACTCGCGGATCAACTTCTCTTTATGATTGACCTGCGAATGTACATACAGACCACCATTTTGAGGCTCTAATTTAGGTTTGTAGAATATTGCCGGTATGCGGACAGAACGCACTCCTTTCCACAACGGATGGGCATCCCCGAATCGTACATTTCCGGAATGAAATAGCACGCCACACAATGCATCCGTTTCCGTTTGATAGAGTGTCCGGGCAACAATGCCCAAAAAGCAGTTACCGGGAATAAAATCAAGCGTACTATTATTTCCCTCAGAAGCAGATTTGATATTCAGTATCACATCCGTCAATAGGTGGCAGGTATATTGTCTTTTTTCTATCATAATCAGCCCTCCTTTATAGTAAATTCACAACGCCCCAATCCACGAGAGCGATGCGTGCCTAAGCGTTTTATCAATTTCAGTCCCTTGTATACAACCTCGTACAATTCGTCCGATATTCCCTCTATTGTTCCCTCCAACGCACAGGGTACTACCACTTCCATCTTACGCAGGCTATGGTCTTTTGCTATTCCCTTATCATCAATTGCCGTGAAAGCCTGTGTGCGATAGAGAAATTCCGTTAACTTGTTTTCTACTATGCTATCTCGCTCTGCTTGAGGTATTTGTGCATTGTTTACAAACAGAGTTCCCTCTCGTTTTCCTTCTGCCCCAAATGTTTCATCTATTCTCTCCATATTCGACAGACCTTGTACCAGAGCGACTAGCTCTACCTGTTCCCTGAGCAATCCTTTGATTGTTCGTCCGGGTACATAAGGCAGTCCATACCTATCTTTTACTACCAGCGCATCCACATCTGCTCCGGCAGACAATCCTGCTCCGCAATGCCAATCCGAGAAAAATGTAAGTGTGTATCGAATCGTTTTCATCTTTTTCGCCTTTTAGGTGTGTTCTTATTTTGTTGTTTGCTCCAGAATGGTATGCACAGCGAGTATATCGTACACTGGATAAACCTTATCTTGTTCATCGGATGGAGGATTCTGTTCCATATTGGTAGTTTCGCGTATTAAATCCTTTAGGGTCGAATTTGCAGCCATTTCCCACGCTCGTTTTGCCACTTGTTGTGCTTTGCCCTCGCTGTCATGCATTGCCGTAAGCCACTGACGCAAGTGTGATTTTGTTGCGTTAGCCGATTTTTCATCTTTCTCTTCTGTGTCTTTTAGAGTATTGCTAATAGCCAACAAGTGCTCTATGGTCCATTTTTCTTTTTGTTCCGACAGGTAGTAAGGACCAAAACAAAATGAGACATTCGGTTGTGGTCTCAATTCCCGCTTCCGTATATCTTCGTATTTTTCGGAAAAAGCATCTTGCATCTTATGAAACATCAAGCACGATGGGGCGCTATCCTTATTAATTTTCTTGGTCTCCTGTTTGGCATATTTACATAATTCTTCTGCCAACTGGTATCCATAGTAAAACGGGAAAGACGATTTCACAAAAGCGATTCCTGCGCATGCAGTCAACCCTGATAGGTTTTCGCCTTGTAGACTGTCCATCTGGTTCGTTTTTTCTTCAAAATGGCGCATAAATTGCTCGGCATAGTACAATGCTATATCTCCACGGCATATCACAGTCAAATCATCCCCTCCTAAAAC
>CAVEFV010000062.1:2335-12204 GCA_963615025.1 Firmicutes bacterium CAG:95
CCGTATTTCTTTTTGCAATCTGCATAAGTTTCCTGAGCCGACCGGATGGTTGCCATATTTAGTTCTTCAGAGAATTTGCTGAATACTTCTCGTTTATGCCCTACTTTCTGTACCACTTGCCCCAATCCATTCCCATCTATATGCATAATAGCCACCCAATCGTTCTGTTGCGTTATGTCCTCTATATTATACGGGAAGTTCTTATCCGGACATTCTTCGCCAAAACATAGCGCACATAGTTTCTTTCGATTATAGTTCTGTTGCTTGGCTAATTCGGCAGCATCATTTCCTTTTTCATCCACACTCGGCAGCCCAGTCGAATGGGAGCGTTGAATTCCAATTGAACCTAATGTTTGACTGCGCATCGGTCGATTACGCTGTATATGTAACCTGCTTTCCAACTCATTGACCACCTCAGCAAAGTCACAAGTTTCGTCAAACGCAACTACAGCCTGACTGATTGTAATTCCGGGAGCAAACTGAGATATCTCTTTCGGAAAATCTCGCACTACTTTTTTGCACTCCTCTTCCGTGTTGTAGATACACTTTATATTTCCTGCCGCATGCAACAAGACCTCCCCATTACCTTTGTAGTCATTGAATTTATCATTGCATACCGCATCAACTAATTCACTCGCACCTATAATATCCCGCAGTGTATTCGTTTGGAATATAAAACTTTGTATTCCTTGCACAGAGGCACCATATAGATATTTCATTGCCATTATTCTTTTTAGTTCGTATGACATATCATCCCAAACCCGTGGCTGACTCCTTTCCCGAGCCCCACATAGTCGGGCATGTACACATTTGTCCGAAATGTTACATCCACGCCTTGCATTTTCACGCCCTTGAATCGATAGAGTCGCGGCTCCGACAGCGTGCGAATGGAGCAATGGACTTGTTTTTCCAGATGCACTCCGAGTCCGGTGCACATCGAGAGTATATTGCCCGTCAGTATGTGTTCCAACATCGTTGCCCGTTCTGCTAACCCCGTCAACTGCTGATAGGCGGCGTAGTTCTCACTATTGAATGGCAACCATTTCCGTATCGTGTAGGTAAAATCCGTGTCCCATACTTGCAGTAGCCATTGCCCGGCTGCCATTCGTTCCACTTTGTATGCCTCATCTCGGTTTCCTATACGGAAATTCAGGTTTCCTACCTCGAAGAACTCCGAAATCTCGTCCGTCCCTTCGCCTAAGCATAGAATCGCCGCTTTACCACCGATGCGTTTGTATTGAATCAGCGGATAGCGGTAGCGCAGCGAGTCGCCATCGTGGTTGTGGAAAAGCACCAATTGCGGTGGCACTTTCGATGCCACTGCACCCCGAAATAGCGGCAGTTCCGCCAACGCTAATTCGTTCTCAAAACAAATCAATAATGTAGGAATATGGTCTAACAATGGTATTGTAGTGTTTTTAAGGTTCTTCATTCGATTTAACGGTCGCAAAGTTACAACTTTATTTTGTATTCACCAATACCCCCCCCCATAAAAAAATATTTTTTGGCTCAAGACAACTTTAGAGGCAAAAAAATCTTTATAATTAACAGATATATAATAAGATACGAGGATAAAAAAGTGCAGCACTTTTATACAAGACAACTTTAGCTTATTTTTGTCTCTGTAATTAACTGATACAGAGATGAATAATAAGTATTTTTATGGTTCGCATTTAACCGAGCGAAAGTTTAGACAAATTATTAAACTTTTTTGCATAGATATGGAGGCGAAAAAGGTGGCTGAGATAACAGGTGTTTCACGACAATCTATCAATCGAATATTTAATGCTACCATATATATATATTGCTCGATAATAACCCCGTTTCCTACCCCGAACCAATCCCTTTCCCTGTCGATTATATAGAACTATCATCCGCCAAACCCCATCTATACTACCCACTTCGAAAGATTTATATAGGATGAATATAAGACGAATATAGGACGAATATAGGAAGACTATAGAAATTTCCTACGATCCACCTACAAAATCGCCTTCTTGATACATTAATCATTAATTCTTAATTGTTAATTTATAATAACTATAGCGAAGACCAAACAATATGTTCCCGTTTAATCTAAATAACCCCTTCAACCAATTAAACTTCTAAACTTCTAAACTCATCAACCATCAACTTTTCAAACAACATTTGTAGTTATAAACTATAATCATTATCTTTGCGCAGTATTTTATACGCATCATCGCAATCAACTTATTAGGAATGGATTTATGAATATACTGTTCACAACACGCTTACCTATCGAAGGGCTTACTTCCCTTAACAGCATTCATTGCGAACTAACTATTCCCAATACGCCCTACTTTACCGAAAAGGAATTACTGCAGCACCTGCCACACACCGACATCTTGGTTAGCACCTTCGACTATCGTATCACCCAAACAATGATTACGAACGCACATCGTTTGCGCCTAATTGCCAATTTCGGAGTTGGATACAACAATATCGATCTGGATGCCTGCCGAGAACGCAACATCCTGGTAACCAACACCCCGCAACCGGTTATAGAACCTACCGCAGAATTAGCCTTTGCACTAATGCTCTGCATAGCCCGCCGAGTAGCAGAATTTGACCACCAACTGAAGACCGACACCGCCGAACCCTTTGGCGTTATGAATAACCTGAGCCATTCGCTATATGGCAAGACATTGGGTATCGTAGGAATGGGGCGGATCGGTCAATCGGTCGCCCGCCGAGCCGTAGCAAGCGGTATGCGCATCCTATATCACAATCGCCACCGCCTGTCGGCAGACATCGAACAACGCTATGAGGCGCACTATACAGACCTCGATACGCTGCTCAAAGAAGCAGATTTCGTGTCCTTGCATTTGCCCTACACGCCTGCAGTCAAGCACTTGATAAGCACGAGAGAGTTGGCTCGGATGAAGTCGACTGCCTACCTCATCAACACGGCTCGCGGCGCACATATAGACGAGCAAGCCTTAGTCACCGCCCTGCAAGAACACAAGATTGCCGGTGCTGCGCTGGATGTATACGAGAACGAGCCGCAAATTACCCCCGCATTGAAATCGATGCCCAATGTAATCTTGTCCCCGCATACAGGCACAGGCACATGGGAAGGACGACTGGCTATGTGCGACAATGTCTGCACAAACATCCTCGCCTTCTCGCAGGGGGACTATGCGAATATGAATAGAGTTCTATAAAAAAAGAAAATATAAAGAATATGCCAACTACTTTTAATGGCTCCGTCGCCGATATATGCGATAAACTAGAACATATTGGAAGACTTTCTTCTAATTTTGATGGACGAGACTTATTCCCGTTGTTATCATATCCCAATGAGAATGTTCGTATTTTAGCAGTGAAAACTTTAGGTAAATTAGAATCGTTATCATACTTACCAATACTATGTTCCGTTATTCAACAAGATCATAGTACATTAGTAAAGCGTGAGGCGGTTTCCTCTATCGGACGAATGCGTTCTCATCAAACAATAGACAAATTAATTGATTTACTACAAGACAATGACCCAAAAATAGTATGTCAAGCCATTCGTGGTTTATTGGTATTTAAGGGAGAGGAAAAGGTAGACAATGCACTTAAATCATTAGTAAACCACGAAAACGAAATTGTGCAATCTGTTATAAAGAAAGAATACTTCCCTCATAATGAACAAAAAAACTCTCGACTCTCACATACAGAAAGTTATGATTTTATGCAAAATGTAGTGGTCAATGCTGATGTATGTGAAACTCTAAAATATATTCCTGATGAAAGTATACATTTAACTTTCACATCACCACCATATTATAATGCTCGTGATTATTCCATCTATCCAAGTTATGAAGCCTATCTACTATTCTTACAAAAAGTATTTGAGGAAACATTTAGAATCACGAAGGAAGGACGCTTCCTTGTTGTAAACACTTCTCCTGTAATAATTCCACGCATTAGTCGTGCTCACGCAAGCAAACGCTACCCTATACCATTTGACTTACACTCTATTCTTGTAAAAATGGGATGGGAGTTTATAGATGATATTATTTGGCTCAAACCTGAATATAGTGTAAAAAATCGTATAGGAGGATTTCTACAACATAGAAAACCATTGGCATACAAACCAAATTGCGTTACAGAGTATTTAATGGTCTATCGCAAGAAAACAGACAAACTGTTAGACTGGAATATACATCAATACAATGAGACAACTATTAATGAAAGCAAAGTACTTGGTGATATTGATACTACTAATGTTTGGGAAATATGTCCAAAATCAGATAAAATACACTCCGCAGTCTTTCCAGAAGAATTATGTAAAAAAGTAATTGAATACTACTCGTATAAAGGAGACTTAGTTTTCGACCCATTCGGAGGAAGCGGAACAGTTGGGCGAGTAGCCAAACACATGCAGCGTTATTTCTTTTTGACCGAAATAGAGAAGAAGTATTTTGAATATATGAAAACATTTCAACATGACACATCCATTTTTAATGAGAAAAAAACACGTTTTTTAACATTAGAGGAATTCAAACAATCAATCATATTATGACACTCAAAGATCAAGTAACAAAGAATATTGTAGCCAAAGTGCTTCAATCAAAAGATTATCGTATAGAGATCGTTAATCTTATAAATGCAGAGTTTCTTCAATTTGCAATAGACTATTTTAAGCAGGTAGTAGAAGCAAAACTACATGCAAAGGATATTACAATTGATTGGTACAAAAATGCTTTCCTTGATAGAAATCTATCATCGGATAGTATTGCTATCAATGCGGGATTAAATAAGAAGACTATTAATAATATGTACCGCAGTGCAACAAAAGAGATAGTCATTGATGCCTCTTATGAACATTTTGAGACGCTCTACAAAAGTATACAAACCCTAATAGACACGGAGCCCGATATTGATTTAATGTTAACTATAAAATTTAAGGGCGTAAGTGTAGACTTAAATGTAAGTGAAAGTCTAATTGTTATCAATACTTTAGCAGTTAAGCGTGCTGCATTGAGAGGTGGAGCATGGAGTACAGTAGGGAAACAAGCGGAGAAACCACTGATGATAACCCTATGCCGTTTATTTCAAGTAGATGAGAAATACTATAATGCTTCTCATTTTGTTAAAGACAAAAAGTTGGCAGTTGACCGTGAAGTGGATTTTTACCTGCTTAACAATGGGCAACAGTATAAATGTGAGGTTAAATTAATGGGACAAGGAAATCCAGAAAGCGCGGATGCCATTATCGCAAGAGATAGTAAAGTGTTTGTGGCCGATACGCTCTCGCAACAAAATAAAAATCAATGTGATCAATTAGGTGTTGCTTGGGTAGCATGTCGAGACAAAGACGGTTTTATGCGTTTCAAACTTGCTTTAGATAAGTTCAATATCCCTTATACGGATTATTCAGGAGATATTGCTACTGATGTTACAAAAATACTAAACGAAATATTTTAATCTTTACTATTCTCTTACAACAATGAATATCACAGACCGCTTTTTGAAGTATGTTGGTTTCTGCACCACATCGGACGAAGAAACCAATATGACACCCTCTACTCCGGGGCAGATGGAGTTTGCCGAGTACCTGCAATCTGAACTCCAACAGATAGGTTTGCAGGAGGTTACGCTCGACCGTAACGGATATATTATGGCAACGCTCCCTGCCACTGCCGAAGGTAAACCGACGATTGGCTTTATCGCCCACATGGATACATCGCCCGACGCAAGCGGAAAACATGTACAGCCTCGCATTGTCAAGAACTACGACGGCAAAGACATCGTGCTCAACGAGGCGGAAAATATCGTACTCGAGACCGCCAAATACCCGGAAATACTGCGCTATACGGGGCAAGACATAATTGTCACGAACGGCAAGACGCTGCTCGGTGCAGACGACAAAGCCGGTATTGCCGAGATAGTAACAGCCTGCGAATACCTGCTACAACACCCCGAAATCAAACACGGCAAAATACGCATCGGCTTCACTCCCGACGAGGAAATCGGGCAAGGCGCAGACCATTTCGATGTGGAGAAGTTCGGGTGCGACTTTGCTTATACCATGGACGGCGGAGCAGTGGGCGAATTGGAGTTTGAGAACTTCAACGCCGCTTCGTGCAAGATACATATTCACGGCGTGAATGTGCACCCGGGCTATGGCTACCACAAGATGCAGAACTCCATGCGTATTGCATTCCAATTGGCCGTGATGTTGCCGCGCTGGGAGACACCGGAGCATACCGAAGGGTACGAAGGCTTTTACCACCTCGTAGGCATGAACGGAACGGTGGAGGAAACGACCTTAAGTTATATCATTCGTGACCACGACCGTGCGCGTTTCGAGAGCCGCAAGCGTGAAATGGAGCACCTGGTGCGCAAAGTAAACCGTGAATACGGCGAGGGTACGGCAGAGATAGAGATACGCGACCAATACTACAATATGCGCGAGAAAGTAGAACCCGTTATGCATATCGTCACACTCGTAGAAGAGGCTATGACCGAAGTGGGGGTAACACCCAAAGTACAGCCTATTCGTGGCGGCACGGACGGCGCACGCTTGTCTTTCGAAGGACTCCCCTGCCCCAACATATTCGCCGGCGGAGAAAACTTCCACAGCCGCTTTGAGTACCTGCCTATTCCTTCCATGGAGAAGGCTATGGAGGTAATTCTAAAGATAGTCGAAAAAGCGTAAGGACATGGAGAAACAAGAAAAAGGCTATGTCTATATCTTGACCAACCCAAGTTTTCGCGAGGATTGGGTTAAGATAGGCAAGACATTTCGTGATGTTGAAAAACGCGTAAGTGATTTGGACAATACCGCTGTCCCATTACCCTTTCAAATATATGCGACCATTCAGACTGCCAAATACAATGAGGTAGAGAAAATGGTGCATAAGATGATAGATAAACTGAACGAACATTTGCGTGTACGCAAAAACAGGGAGTTCTTCAATGTTACACCTGAAAAAGCATTGAGTATATTTTACGACATTAAAGAAATAGTGGACGATGCTGTAATCACGGTATACAAAGACAACAAGCCTATCGACCCGCAAGAAGTGGACTTCTCGGGAACCGAAAAAGACAAGCCTGTCGATACCCCCAAGCGTAGTCGTTTTAAGTTCAGTATAGTTGGCATACCGATAGGAGAGATGATTACCTTTGTTCCTACGGGCATACAAGTTCGTGTAGCGAGTGACGACACGGTAGAGTACGAAGGGCGTATCTACAAACTCTCGCCATTTGTCGGCACTTTTATGCCCGAAGACAAGCGCAACCATTCGGGAGCCTATCAAGGGGCTAAGTTCTTCTCCTACGAAGGTAAGATATTGGATGAACTTCGCACAGAGATGGAAACACCTCTATAATACCATATAATTGTATAAACACCTTACATTGCAGGCACACCCCTGCAATTACACATTACACATTACACATTAAAAATTACAAAACATATGAAAGAGACTCCCTTTACGGCGACCCATATTGCTTTGGGCGCAAAGATGGCAGATTTTGCGGGATTTAATATGCCCATTCAGTACCCGACAGGCATCAACCAAGAGCACCTTATTGTCCGCAATGGCGTAGGCGTGTTCGATGTGAGCCACATGGGCGAGTTTTGGGTCAAAGGCGAGAAAGCACTTGATTTCCTGCAGTATATCACCACCAATGATGTCAGCAAACTCGATGCCGGTAAGGCGCAGTACACCTGTATGCCCAACGGAAAGGGCGGTATTGTGGATGACCTAATTATCTACAAATACAGCACTACCAAATACTTGATGGTGGTCAATGCCGGCAATATCGATAAGGATTGGGAATGGGTGAACAAACAGAACACTTTCGGTGTATCGCTCGAGAACGCAAGCGACCGCTACGGACAGTTGGCGGTACAAGGTTCAAAGGCTACCGAACTGCTGCAATTGCTCACAGACGCCGACCTGAGTGCTATCCCGTACTATGCTTTCCGTGAATGGTCGTTTGCCGGTGTACAAGGCGTTATCTTGAGCAATACGGGTTACACGGGTGCAGGTGGCTTTGAACTCTATTTCCCCAAGGAATACGCCAAGCAGATTTGGGACGCTATCTTCGAGGTTGGTAAGGCATTCGGTGTGGCTCCTATCGGTTTAGGCGCACGCGACAGTCTGCGTTTGGAGAAGTGGTATTGCCTCTACGGACACGACATCGACGATACTACCTCACCGCTCGAAGCAGGCTTAGGGTGGATAACTAAGTTCGAGGCCAAAGACTTCATAGACAAGGACTTCTTGCTCAAGCAGAAAGCCGAAGGCGTGAAGCGTAAACTGGTACATTTTGAGTGCCAAGAGCGTGCCATACCGCGCAACGGCTACGAGATTTGCGACGCAGAGGGCAACACGATTGGAAATGTGACAAGCGGTATCATGCTGCCAACCACAAAAGTAGGAATCGGCATGGGCTATGTAAAGACGGAATTTGCCAAGAAAGAGAACATCATTTACATCAAGATTCGCGAGAAACTCATCCCCGCAAAGATTGTGTAATCAATAAAAACAACCAGAGAGATTGAGACTGTCTCGGTCTCTCTGATTGTTACAAGGTATAATCGCATCTGCAAGAGTTTCATTATAAAAAAATTCTTTTTCGTGTATTTTTATTCGTACGATGGGGTGGTATTCTCACAATCACCTTTGAAATATCGAAAAAATAACCAAAGATTTGTGTGTTTGGAATAGTTGTTGTACTTTTGTGGCAAAATCACTGGGTGCATGAAAGATTACATATTTCATAAGAACAATCCTACAGACATTATTTGGTGGGCAGATACGCCAGAAGATAAGGGCTTGTGGCTTTTCTCTTTTGATAGGACTGTTGTGTTTAATATGTTCAGAGATTATCCGAACCAGTTATCAAAAGAGCAAAGGGAAATTTTCGATAAAGAAAATCCATATTGGGCAGAATTCTTCAGCGATAGAGTTATTTGATGCCGCCACCTTTACCCTTTAATTGTTTTGCCGCATTAGTGTTGATATATCCCATCAGCTCCCTATAAGCGGCATCATTAAATAGCTTAGATATTTCCACCATTTCTCCCCAAGACTGTCGTCCAGATGCACCGAAACGACATTTTAAGACATGTGTATCTAAGGTATGCCACCCATTTTTAGTGTCGGATTGTAGCTCAAGATATTCGAACTTTTTGTCTGCGACTTTACGCACTATTGCCGTATGTTGACCTATACCGAGATAGTACTCCTTTCCGATTTCTGTGTATTCTTTAAGTAACTCTATTCCGCTTTTTTCTCCCCAGCCGAAATAGCCGCCCACCTTTTGCATTATAGCTCCTATATTTTCGTCTGTTCCAAAGAATCCACGGCTTTTTCCTCCTCGAAAGTCCAGTACATCCAGACCTCCTTTATTTGCGGCATACGCAAAAGCTAAAGAAGAGCAAGAACCATTGGTTCTGTCCCCTCCGCCAAGTCGTGTAATGATTTGTTCAGTGCTGAGTTCTTCTTGCAGCTTTAGAACAGGCAGGTAATCTATTTTGTCCTCTGCTTTTATCTTGTCAACAATAGACGCAAGTTCTCCCTTTTTATCTTTCTCTTTGAATATTTTCTCCACCCTCTCCTTGTTATCCCGAATAAAGTACGGCTGGGTCTTTGCGCTCTCGATTCGCTCATGGTTGTCCTTTACCCACTCTTTGAACCCACGAGGCACATCTTCTACACGGTTCACACTGTCTTCGGACGGCTCTTCTCCGTTGAGTATGGCACGGTTCTCCGCCATTAGTTCGGCTTCCGTCTTGAGTATCTGCACCACAAAACAGCGGCAGTGTGGATGCCACCCTGTGAACTTAAAGCCCTTTGGGTAGCGTCCGCATAGGTCGTCGCAAATTTGTGATATTGAAAAAC
>CAVEFV010000063.1:0-12080 GCA_963615025.1 Firmicutes bacterium CAG:95
GTGGTCTCAGTAGGGCTTGAACCTACGACCCCCTGATTATGAGTCAGGTGCTACTAACCAACTGAGCTATGAGACCTGCTGTCTATTCTTTCCACGCTACTGCGATTACAACAGCGTTTCGAACAAAAGCGCGGCAAAGGTAGAACATTTTGCTGAATTATGCAAACAATCCGTGCAACTAATTTTGCATGATTCTGTTTTTATCAGCAAAAGCAGCCTGTTATTCCCTTGCTGATACTTTGGCAAACTCTTGCACAAACCGTATAGCCTCTTCGTGTGAGATATTCTTTTGTTCCTCACTGATATTGGGAATATTCAGTGCGATATCCTCAGGAATATAGTCCGGATTACTCAATTTATCCCGATTAGCGGCATAAATAAATACCCAGCATTCTGTATTATTGAAGTATTTCCGTGCAAGACGCGACAGAGTAGTAGAGTTTTTCTTTGTCGTAATAGTAGTCAGTATAGCAGGTTTACCTGCAGACTCCTCTACTTGCTCATTAATCTCACATACCGGAACCTTTACTGCATTCTTTCTCTGCTCTTTTAGTTGTTTGCATTCTTCTTTGGTAATAACGCGTATCTCTACACGGCGATTAGGAAGATAAGAATTCGATACATTGGAAAGAATACCGTTACCCGCTGTTACAATGCGTTCTTCCGAAATACCATATATATCGATCAACTCTTTAGCAACCCTATCAGCACGATGCTGCGACAATTCTTGGTTATGCTTCTCACTACCCGTGTTGTCGCAATAACCCGACAATTCCACACAGATGGTACTGTCTTCCTGCATCTTGGCGGCAAACTGCTGTATGGTAATAAGCGCAAGGTCGTCTAACGAATACTTGTCGTTGGCGAAATATACATATTGACGGTCTTTGGGTAGTTTAACCTCTTGTGCTACATACTCTTGTTGAACAACAACGGTATCTTTGTTGATAACGACAACCGTATCTTTCAATGGTTCTCTCTTCTTGTTCTGTTCACTATCTTGCAATTGTGATGCAAACACCTCATCACTTGGGAAATTGCGTTGGTGGTTCTTCTTTCGCCCCTCTATTTTCCAACGCAGATAAGCAGAAACATACTCTTGGCAATCATTGCTGTTCCCTTGAATCTTACCGTCTAAATTATCTTTCGTATAGACATGATACAACCCCTTTACACCTAATGCCAAAGGACGACTGATATTGAATTCAAAGGCAACGCCCATTGCTACAGACCCTGCCATATCGTACTTCTCGTCTGTACGGGGCTTGACTATACCTGCATCGGCATGTAGTTCACTGTTGTAAAATGCCATACCTATACCTGCCAAAAGATAGCACGAGAAAACATCGGTTTTCCGATGGGGGAACCATGCATCCACAAGGTCGTATGTAAGTAGCAAGTCCAAAGAATGCAAATGACCATAAAGTAACCAATCCGTCGAACCCTTTGGCATCACTCCATAGTTGGCATAAGTATATAAACCCATCAAACCCCATGTGGGCGTAAAATCATACTGCAACGATATACCGCCGGACGGTCTTACCTTTGTCTTGGGAATAATGGTTACCTCAGAACGGTTAAAGTCTGCATCAATCAAGTCAAAACCTACTTCAAATGTTAATGACCAGTGTGCAAAGCCATCAGATAGATTACTCGTTTGTTTCCATGGGTGAATACCAAGAGTACTATCATTGCTGATGGTGGAATCTTGCTTCGTCTTGGCTTGACCTATTGTAGATAGTAAAAGCAGACCTGCAATAAGCAACGAGGAAATCTTATTCATAATATCTAATTGTTAGTTTTACAGTATATTCATAAATGGATACATACACACAGCCCTATGGCAATAGGGCTATATGGTACGCTGCAAAGGTATAATGTTTTTTTTTACTGTACAACTATTTTGAAAGATATTTTCTATAATAATATAAAAATATCTAATTTGAGGAGGAGCCAGTTCTCAAATACTTTGCACAAACACCGCATTACATACCGTAATTCACAATACATTTTGCAGCATTCTCTGCGGCATTGCCATCACCTAACAGGGTCGCAATATCATCATAGTCTTTGACCATCTTGCTGCGGCAAGTCGTATCGGTAAGTAGTTGGCGCACGCCACATTCTATATTATCTGCAGTAAACAGGGGACCGATATATTCCTTAATCACTTCTTTGTTTCCAAGTATATTTACCAAAGTAAAGAAAGGTATCTTAAATACCAATTGCCGGATATTCCATAAGAACTTGCCACAAGCAATATGATACACAGCCACTTGCGGGCAACGAAGAAGCGCAGTCTCTAATGTGGCGGTGCCTGAATTGACAATAGCCGCTTCTGCCATAGATAGCAAACGATAGGTCTCATCAAATACGATGCGCTCATCTTGCAGATACTTCTCATAGAAGGCGGACTCTATACCAGGCGCACCTGCAACTACAATCTTATACCCTTCCATATTTCTTGCGGCTTGCAGCATCGTAGGAAGACACTTGCTGATCTCTTGCTTCCTCGAACCAGGCAGGATGGCAATAAGATGTTCCCTTCCCGAAGGTATATTGCTCTTTGCTTGCTGATACGCCCGAACACTATCCATCGTAGGATTGCCCACATACAAAGCCTTGTAGCCATAACGCCGGTAGAACGCCGGTTCAAAAGGGAAAATAGCAAGCACAAGGTTGGATAATTCGGCAATCTTATGTACCCTCCACGATTTCCATGCCCATATTTTAGGAGGGATATAATAGAATATCTTAACACTTGGAAGACGCTTCTTGCAAAATTGGGCAATCCTCAGATTAAAGGAAGGATAATCTATCAGAATCAACGCATCGGGTTGATAGTTTAGTAAAGCATTTTCTGCTAAACGGAAGTTCTCATTTACCTTATGGATATTCCGCAACACGGCACTGATTCCCATAAAGGCCATATTACGATAGTGTTGCACAAGGTTACAGCCTGCACGCTGCATCTTATCACCTCCCAACCCCATAAATTCTGCCATCGGGTCAAGACGCTGCAACTGACTAATAAGCCCTGCCCCGTGTAAATCGCCCGATGCTTCTCCCGATATAATGAAATACTTCATAAAAGAGGTTACATAGAAACCCAGATACTTGCAAGTATATAAGGCATTGCTCCGAGCAACACCCCTTTAGATAACTTCCATGTATCAGTCAGGTAGAAAAGAAACAACAACGCCAAATCAGGGAATACACTAACCAACAATAGTTTATTTAGTACCGACCCCGCTTGAAACTGGAAAGTCTTAAGAGCATACCACAAGTTCATCTGGTCAATATAAAGATAACCAAAAATAGCAGGCAGCAACAACCCTATAACTACACCAATCCAATATCTGTCAAATCGTTCCATCTGTTATCTGTCATATCAATAGAAGTGGGCGTAATGGCAATATACCCATGCGATAAAGCCCACTCATCGGTATCTTCGTTGTCCGGTTCACAGTTCACAAAATCGCCGACCAGCCAATAGAAAGGTTCGCCATTAGGATCTACATACTCTTTTATTTCTTTCTCCCAATAACCATTGCACTGGCGGGTAATTTTTACCCCTGCAATAGGTCCCTTCGGTGCATTGATGTTATAGCAAAATCCATAAGGGAACGGACGAGATAACAATCTCTCTGTCAATGGGCAGATATAACGCTCTATTTCGGAAAAGTCCGCAACGGCTTCATGCGCACAAAGAGAGAACCCGATGGCGGGAATACTATGCTCTGCTGCTACGAATATCGCACCCATCGTCCCCGAATAAACAACATTGACCGATGCATTCGAACCATGATTAATTCCCGACACCACCAGATCAGGGTAGTGGTCTTTATACAGAACATTAAGTGCCAACTTGACACAATCTGCCGGGGTGCCGTTACTTATATAGAAATCCACATCCTTGTTTTCCGCCTCTTTTATCCTCTTCAACCGCATCGGTTTCATTACACTGATGGCACTCGATTGTCCGCTTCTTGCACCATCAGGGGCTACAACTGTAACATGTCCTAATATCTGCATCTGCCGCACAAGGACGTGCAATCCTTTCGAGTTGAACCCGTCATCGTTCGTAATGAGTATCTCCATAGTTTTTCAGCGGGCTACTATAGTGTGTATGTCATCAATAATTTGTTGCGCCAAAGCATTCGCCTTCTCTTCCGTTGCAGCCTCCGAATAGACGCGGATAATAGGCTCTGTATTCGACTTCCGCAAATGAACCCAACCCTCCTTAAAGTCTATTTTGACACCGTCTTTATCATTGAGTTGCTCGTTCTTGTATAGTTCCTTTACCTGTTGAAGCAGCGAATCAACATCAATCGAAGGTGTTAAATCAATCCGATTTTTCGATATGAAATACTGTGGGAATTGTTGTTTCAACTCCGACACTTTTATTCGCTTCTGCGCCAAATTACTCAAGAATAGAGCGATACCGACAAGTGCATCCCTGCCGTAATGGCTTGCAGGATAGATTACGCCTCCGTTGCCTTCGCCGCCAATCACTGCCGATGTACGCTTCATCTCGGCCACTACATTCACTTCTCCCACTGCACTTGCAGAATAAGACCCTCCATAACGCTTCGTAACATCACTCAGCGCACGAGTACTGCTCATGTTGCTCACCGTGTTGCCGGGTGTGTGTCGTAGTACATAATCCGCTACCGACACCAATGTGTACTCCTCGCCAAACATATCGCCGTTCTCGCAGATAATCGCCAGACGGTCCACATCAGGGTCCACTACAAAACCGACATCCACTTTATTCTTGCGTATTAAGTCCGAAATCTCGGTCAGGTGCTGCGGCAATGGTTCCGGGTTATGAGGAAACTTGCCGTCAGGGGTGCAATTCAGTTCAATGATATTCTTCACCCCTAACGCCTTCAGGATGGCGGGAATGGCGATGCCTCCCACCGAGTTCACACAATCGATAGCCACCGTAAAGCCGGCTTTCTCAATTCCCTCTTTGTCAACCAACGCCAGCGAAAGCACATTGTTGATGTGATATGGCAAATAGTCTTTATGTTCGAGGTGTCCCAAGTTGTCCACGCCGGAAAATACGAACGACTCTTCTTCTGCAATGCGAAGCACTTCCTTGCCTTCTGCATCGTTCAAGAACTCACCGTTCTCATTCAGTAGTTTAAGGGCGTTCCATTGTTTAGGGTTATGAGATGCCGTCAGGATAATACCTCCTGCAGCCTTCTCTCCCACAACCGCAAGTTCGGTGGTAGGCGTTGTCGCCATGCCGATATTAACCACATCGTATCCCATACCCAGCAGCGTACCTGTAACGAGCAGGTCAACCATCTCGCCGGATATGCGTGCGTCTCTACCGACCACTATCTTCTTGTTGTGTGGCAAATTGTTGGCACGCTGCGTAGCGTATGCTGCGGTAAAACGAACAATATCTATCGGATTTAACCCCTCACCTACGGAACCGCCTATCGTTCCGCGAATACCTGAAATAGATTTGACAAGTGACATAAGAACAGAGTATGTTAAAATTTGCGTATTTGTATTTTCATATCATAACCGTATGGCGTTACATCCGAAATGGCATCGCTCGACCCTAACTTGCTGGGGCAAATCAGTTTACCTTCTGCCGCATTGTATTTCAGATAGGGTAGGGCTAACAACCAACCCGACAACACGCTCGACGACGATACGCCATACTGAAACTCCACAGGGTCTGCTGCCTCGTTGGTCGTCCAGCAGTCCTTGATGGTCTTCGAATACTCATCCAAAGTGTATTGCCTGTAACGAAGCAGCACAATATCTTTATACACCAACGAGTCCTGGTCGGTATCCCCTGCCTTGCTCAGATGAAAATAACAGTAATCCCCTACCTGCAAATAATCACGCTCACCCCAATTCCCGTCCGCAGGGGCAGTATAGATGATGTTTATATTATTTCGGGCAATATAATCATCAATCAACTTCTTTTCCTTCTTCAAATCTTTGGCGTAGGTCTGACTGCTGTTGCAACTCTGTATGCAGAATGCCGACACAAGACCCAATAGCACGACAAGAATAACCTGATGTTTCATACGCTTAGTCTGTTGTGTATGTTTCCATATCTATTTTTATATTCGTATAGGGCGGAACCTCTTCGCTGCCGGACACCCCAAACCCCTGATACCAAGGAACAAGCAACTCACAAGCCTCGTTTCTCCTCATTGTTTGCAGCATGTTCTCGATCGACAGCAGCGTCTCTCCCTTGCCTAATGCAATCGTCTCCTGACTGTCTATCAGCAACTTCCCGTCCATTGTGTACACCCGTGCATGTAACAGTACATTCTCTCCCTTTTGCCAACGCTTCTCGTCCGTACGCTTGGTGTATCTATACCAAATCCCCGATTCATTCAGGGTGTATCCCGAATCAACATGATTCACATAGTTCGTCAACTCCCTGTCAGCCTCCTCCGCCATGCGTTGGGTCATCAGAAGCAATGCCACCTGTGCCGTGTCCTGTGCCGAACGATGACTCGGAGCCTGAGGTTTCGTCCGCTGACAACTACACAGCAAACAACTTGCCAATATCGCAACAATCCACCTTCTCATCTCAATTACACTCCTGTTTCTTGTATTCCGTAGGCGTCATACCATACACGGCTTTGAAGCACTTGGAGAAGTAACGGCTGTCATTCATCCCGACCATATAGGTAATCTCTGTGATGTTATAGGTCCCCGATTTGAGCAGTTGGGCCGCACGCTTGATACGGACTTCACGGATAAACTCGACAGGCGACAACCCAGTCAGACTCTTCAACTTGTTGAAGAACACCGTCCTGCCTAATGCCATCTCACTCACCATGTCTTCCACTATCAAGTCGTTGTTGTCCATATTCCGCTCCATAAAATCCATCAACTTGGCAATAAATATGTCGTTGGGCGATTGCGTCTTCACCTCTTTCGGCTGCAGGCTCAACAGGGTCTTTCGATAGTTCTCTTGCAGTTGCGAACGCTGCTTCAGTATGTTCTCTACGCGTGCTTTCAGGTATTCCGACGAGAATGGCTTCGTGATATAATCGTCTGCCCCGTAGCGCATTGCGTCTAACCTGCTCTCGATGTTCGACTTTGCAGTCAGTAGAATGACAGGGATATGATTGATGTTCGGGTCATCTTTTATCTTCTCCGTCAGTTCCAACCCGTCCATGTTTGGCATCATCAAATCAGATATGATAATATCAGGCACCGTCTCTTTGGCAATCTCCAAGCCTTCCTTTCCGTCGTGCGCAACCTTAATCTGGAAATCGTTTTGGAACATCTTGCTCAAGAACTCGCGCATGTCCTGATTATCTTCCACTATCAGCATCGTCTGTTCTTTCGTCTGCGAGGTATCGCTCTTGCCTATTCCGTGCTTCGGCTCGTCTTTCACAGGCGATAGTTGGGAGTAGGAAATAAAATCAACCTCGTTGCCGAAATGCTCCTTGCCTAAGCGGAACATGATAGAGAAGGTAGTCCCCTTGTTTACCTCGCTGTTCACCTCTATATACCCCTTGTGCATGTCCACCAGTTCCTTCACAAGGTTCAGTCCTATGCCCGTGCTGGAAACGGTGCTGTAGTTCTTTATCTCGTTCTGTGAGGTGAAACGCTCGAAAAGAATCGAACGCTTGTCCAATGGGATGCCCACCCCTTCGTCGCTCACTTGAACGATTGCGAAATTAGGTTTCTGCGATATAACCACTTTGATCTTCTTGCCTGCAGGGGTGAACTTAAACGCATTCGACAGAATATTGTAGAGGATAATATCCACTTTCTCCTTGTCCACCCACACCTTCAGATCCTGCGTCCGGTTCTCTATCTCGAAAGTAATATGTTTGTCGTATGCTTCTTTCGAGAAGTTGGCGCAAGTGTTCTCCGTCAGTGCCGCCAAGTCGGTTTCTTGTATCTTTAGACGCATCTTCTTGTTCTGTATCTTACGGAAGTCAAGAATCTCGTTAATCAGACGAAGCATCCTGTTGCAGTTGTTCTGCACAATCTCCAACTGCTCCCTCACATTCTGCGAGATACGCTCTGTCTTCAAGATGTTTTCTACAGGCCCTGAGATGAGCGTCAGTGGCGTACGCAACTCGTGAGAGATGTTGGTGAAGAACCGTAACTTGATGTCTGTGATTGTCTGCTCCAACCGAACCCTGTGCTGCAGGTCGCTATAGGTGGAAAACATCTTCAACATAATCACCAGCACCAACACGGCAATAACAATGTATAAAACGACAGCCCAACCCGTTTCCCAGAAGGTGGGAAGTACCTTGATCGTCAGTTCCCGCATGTTATCGGTCCATATACCCTCCGCATTCGTACTCTTTACGCAGAAACGATAGGTGCCTTTCGGCAGGTTTGTATAGGTTACACGCCTCGAACTGACATAGTTCCAGTCTTCCTCAAAACCCTCTAACATATAGGCATAGCGTATCTTGCCCGCCTCTTCAAAGTCCAATGCCGCAAACTCGATGCTGAATACATCCTGCCCGGGTCGTAGCACAATCTTGTCTGTGTACGAGATACTCTCTTTCAAGGGCGACCCTTTGCCGCCGATCTCCACTTCTTTGTTGAACAACTCAAACTTGGTCAGCATCAGCGGTGGGACATCATCCGAATGGAGTATCAATTGAGGCATAAAAGTACAGAACCCGCTGTTGTAACCCAACACAATCAGACCCGTCTGCAGTTGTATGGCTGAGGCTTCACTGAAGTAGCCCGAAGGAACTCTGTTCAACGGATTGAAGTATTGGTAGGTACCGTCGCTCGGATTGTATCGCATAATCGGACGCTCCGACACCAACCATAACACCCCGTACTCATCCTCTACGATGTTCAGAATAATGTCGTTCCCCAAAATTTCCTTACCCACACAAATCTCCAAGCGTATATCCTCCACACTGTCCCCTTGCATCACCTTATTGAGTCCCGCTCCGTAACTTCCGCACCACAACTGTCCTTGCTTGTCTCTGTGCAGGCAGGTAATATCGTAGTAAGGCACAAAACAACACGACAACGATGCCAATTCCGTCCGCAACAAGCCCTTTGTCGTAGCAGCCCAGAGGACACTGTCATCGTCCAACAATAAATCGCGCACCTGCCCTGCTTTGCTCAAAGGATAATCTGCCCACAGGTTACCGCTGTGGATAAATTTTCCGTCACGCAAGATATTTACTCCTCCCCCGTAAGTGCCGATATACAGCGTACCATCTTCCCCTTCCACTATGGAATACACATCTTTCGACGAAAGCGCATAATCAGCACTGTCAGCATCGTACGGGCGTATGTCCCTGACCCCGTTGCTCGTCATCGTGCCGACCATCAGCCCCGAACCACGGGTCCCAAACCATACATTGCCTTTGCTGTCCTCGTGGATGCAATATACCAGATCCTTGACCGACAACTCTCCCTTGCTGTGCAGGTTACTATCGTAAACCAACACATTCCCGCCCTTGTTAGCCATCAATACATCCCCGTTGCTCAACTCGCAAATGGCACGCACTTCGCTCAAGTACTGATGAGGCATACGAATATCCGTCACATTGAACGGCGACGGCTTCATATTCACTTGGTCAACGCCCTTGTCGTAGGTACTGATCCACAGAATTCCATTACGGTCCGAATAAGCCGTATGTATCATGTTCGTCAGTCCGTCTATCGGGTTCTCCAACTCGTCCGATGCGTAGTTATACCTGCCGAACCCTCCTCCGTTCGGATTAACCCAGGTGTTGCCGTACATGTCCTCTATCAAGAGGAAGTTGGGTGCAAGCAATCCCTTGTAACGCTCGTCTATATCCGGACGCAAATGCTTCAGGCTGCGGTCTTTTGTCCGATAACGGAAGATTCCGTACTCTGTGTTCTCCAACCACGCTACGCCACGGGAATCAAGGTCTATCGAGATAAACTGGTTCGAACGGATAGACGGGTCGGTTTTCGAGGAGTATTGCTGAAGCCTGCCCGACTTGACATCATACACAAAGAAGCCCTCCGACGAAGTACTGAACATGATACTGCCGTCGTCTAACACCTGTATATCCGTAATATCTGTAACACTGTTCGTCCGAATACGCTCAAAACGCCTGTCCTGCAAGAAATAACGCCAGATGCTGCCCTTGTCCGTGCCGAACAAAATACTGTGCTTGTCCACAAAACACGACAAAAACTGCTCGTCGCTCTGTTTGCCCTGTGGCACAAAACGGCTGTCGTTACCAACCGAATCGATGCAATGTAACACCCCGTTATCGTCATACCACACATTCCGCTCCGAATCGGTTACCAAGAAATGCGACGGATAAGTCAGCGAGTAACGGGTTACCTTCGGATTAGCGGGATCTTCCTGATTGTCGATACGCAAGATGTTTTCTATTCCCGCAAACCACAATTCCCCCTTGCGAGGCTCTGTGTACAACGGATGAGTGTGATTGTGCAGGTGTTCCATCGGTTCGTCAAGCGAGTAGAACTGCTCTCTGTGCTTGTCGAAACGGTGGATGTTCCCGTCGTAAGTCTGTATCCAGATATAGTGCAATGCATCCTCATAGATGAAATGGATACGACTGTTCTGCATTTTCTGGTCGGTCCGTGCCGACGACTTGTAAGTCGTGAAGGTGTAACCGTCAAAGCGGTTAAGACCGTCCCATGTGCCGAACCACATATAGCCGTCATCGTCTTGCAAAATAGCCATCACGGTGTTCTGGCTCAGCCCGTCCTCCACAGAGTAGTGCAACACGCTGTAAGGATTGCTGGCTGCCTCCCGCCCTTCAACAGAACCGAAACTGCCTACTGTCAAGACAATGCTTAATAATCCGAAAACCCACCTTGTGTGCATAACTCCTAATGATTATCAAGACCCAACAAATATTGTCCGTATTGGGTTTTGCCCAACTCTTCTCCCAAGCGGTGCAGGGTGTCCGTGTCGACCCATCCGTTCCGCCATGCAATCTCCTCTATGCAACTGACATAGAAGCCCTGACGACCCTGTATCGTGGCAATGAAATTGCTTGCATCCAACAAACTGTCGCAATTGCCCGTGTCTAACCAGGCAAACCCTCTGCCAAACAACTCCACATGCAAACTGCCCTCCTCCAAATAGACCTTGTTCAGGTCGGTTATCTCATATTCTCCGCGAGCCGAAGGCTTCAACTGTGCCGCCTTGTCGCAGACGCTCTCGTCGTAGAAATACAAACCAGGCACTGCGAAATGACTCTTAGGCTCCGCAGGCTTCTCCTCCAACGAAAGAACCTTGCCCTGCTCGTCAAACTCCACAACTCCGTAAGCACGAGGGTCTTTCACATAGTAACCGAATATGCAAGCACCCTTTTCCAACGAGGCGGCACGGCGCAATATCTTGCTGAAACTCTGCCCGTAGAAAAGATTGTCCCCCAATATCAAACAGCCTTTGTCGCCGTTCAGGAACGAACGCCCCAACACAAAAGCCTGCGCCAACCCGTTAGGCACCTCCTGCACTTTGTACTCCAAACGCATACCCAACCGACTGCCATCCCCCAACAACTCCCGAAACATCGGCAAATCTCTCGGTGTCGAAATAATAAGCACTTCCCTTATCCCTGCCAACATCAGTGTGGACAACGGGTAATAGATCATAGGCTTGTCATACACCGGCATAATCTGCTTGCTGATGGCCTTTGACAGAGGATACAGACGAGTTGCACTGCCTCCTGCTAAGATGATTCCTTTCATAACAATTCAATTACTTGTTTTATTCTATGTTTGTTGCTGATTCGTTCCTGTTCCGTCCCCATCCTGTCCCCTTTTTCTCCATCACCCTGCCGTTCCGTTTCCTGTATTCCCTCCATTCGGCATCCCCGCATGCTAAACACGGCAAAGATACAACTTTTTATACGCATAACCAAATCGTCATAAAAAATCGCTGCCGACACCATGCGAACACCCCTCCTTGTTTATTGATTATTCATTCTGTTCTATTAAATAATATAAACATATTTCCTTCCTGTCAGCCTACGCTTTCCGTGTGCAAAGGGAAAAACTACCCTCCGCAAAGCCAAGTAAATACTATCTGTTTCGAAGGTTTTATATAGGATGAATATAGGATGAATATAGGACGAATATAG
>CAVEFV010000064.1:0-11145 GCA_963615025.1 Firmicutes bacterium CAG:95
GTTCCCGTTAAACCCAACTAACCCTTTCAACCCATTAAACCACGCATAAACACATTAACTCCTAAACTCATCAACAGTCAACTATCATAAATAAATCAACTAAATATTTCCCCTTCCTCTTGCACATATACACAAAAACAACTACCTTTGTACCGTCATCCCAAACATCTGAATCTTATAAGCAACCTAATAATTATCAACCCTATAAAAACTATCTTTATGAAAAAACTATCCTTTCTCTTCGCTGCACTCTTAGGAGTAACTTTGTCCTTTGCAGCAACAAAAACCCTTACTTTGGATTTTACATCCAACACTTGGGGATTACCTACGGACTATGAAACCAAAAACGCCACATTTACTGACGAGGTTACAGGTTGCTCTATTTCCTTTAGTGGGATGACAGACTCAAAAGGCTATAAGTGTAATTCTTACGAAGGAGCCTCAACTTTATTATTTGGTAATGTAGCCGGTGCAACACTTACCTTTAATTCTTTCGACAAATTAGTTACCAATGTAGAACTAATTGGAGCAAGTGGTGGTTCTGGTAGTGTTACATGGAAATTTCTCGTTGGAACTACCGAACTAAATTCTTATACAGGTTGCAAAGAAACATACTCAATTCCTGTTCCTGTTGCACAACAATCTACAACAAATAGTTATAGTATTGTTCTGACCAATAGTAACAATGCACAATTTACAAAGGTTATCTTTACTTACGAAGAAGCCTCTACCGAGCCTAATATCTCTTGCAATGATGTTAAGTTTGGTAAAGTCAATGCGGAAGACAATAATAGCCAAGAAGTTACCGTAAGAGGTGAAAATCTTACAGAAGCCATTGTCGCCACTTTGCAAGAAGGAAGCCACTTCTCTGCTACGGGAACACTAACAGCCGAAGGAGGTACTTTAACAATTGCCGTTACTGCAACAGAAGCCGGTGCTTACAAAGACACTATCATTCTGACATCGGGTACTATTGTGAAAAAAGCAGAGATTACCGCAGATGTTATAAAGTTGGTTGGAAACGGAACAGAAGAATCTCCATACACTGTTGCTGATGTAATCGCTTTGAATAACTTACAAAGTGAAGCCGCATGGGTAAAAGGCTATATTGTGGGAACTCTTAACTATAAGAATAATAGAATCGAAACTCCGTATATAAACTCAATGGTTGCAATAGCCGATACAAAAGAACTGACAACAGATAGTATCTTTATCCCTGTCGCATTACCGGATGGAGCAATTCGTACTGCAGTTAATTTGGTAGATAATGCCGAGAATTTAGGTGTGTTGTTAACTGTCAAAGGAAACTTAAAGGCTTACTTTAGTATGCCTGGAGTAAAGGATCCAACTGAATACAAGTTGGGAGAATCTACTGGTATAGACAATATTTCAGAAACAGTTGCTGTAAAGAAAATTATTCGCAACGGACAATTGTTTATTGTTCACAATAACAAAATCTACAATGTAATGGGACAAGAAGTAGAGTAGTTTACTTTCTGACATAATCACAAAAGAGGCTGCCTGAAATCATCAAGCAGCCTCTTTTATTGTACCTTCAACCCACAACTACACTCAACTCTCAACTCATAAATCCCAACTAAAATTTATCTGCATATTGCACAATACATAAAAATGTCGTACCTTTGCACCGATTTTAAGGCGTAGTCTCTGGCAAAATAAAGAAATAGCGTATACTGCGTCTATTAACCCATTAAATAAAATAACAATGGATTTAATTAAAATTGCAGAGCAAGCATTTGCTGGCGAAAAGAAAGAGTTCCCTGCATTCAAGGCAGGAGATACCGTAACGGTTGCATACCGTATCAAGGAAGGTAACAAGGAGCGTGTACAAGAGTTTCGTGGAGATGTAATCCGTATCTCAGGAAGCATGGACAAAAAACGCTTCACTGTCCGTAAAATGTCAGGTAATGTAGGCGTGGAGCGTATATTCCCGATGGACTCTCCTTTCATTGAGAATATCACCGTTAACAAGTATGGTAAAGTACGCCGTGCAAGATTATTCTACCTTCGTAACCTGACTGGTAAAAAAGCGCGTATACCAGAACGCCGCATTAAGTAAAATGCTTATCATTGCGCAAAGTCGCTGTGCCGAACAAGCACAGCGATTTTTGTCTTAAACAAACCTGTCTGCACTATGCCACAAAAAACAAACGCCGCACGACTGTTAGATGCTGCTAAAATACCTTACCGACTCATCTCCTACCAAGTAGATGAAAACGACCTCAGTGCCACACATCTTGCACAGCAACTGCAAGAAGATATATCCTGCGTATTCAAGACATTGGTTCTGCGAGGCGACAAAACAGGAGTGTTCGTCTGTGTTATACCGGGCGACAAAGAACTCGACCTCAAGAAAGCCGCAAAGGTCAGTGGAAACAAATCCTGTACTATGGTACAGATGAAAGAACTGCTCTCCCTTACAGGATACATTCGGGGAGGATGTAGCCCTATCGGTATGCGCAAACCATATCCTGCCTACATCCACCAAACTTGCTTGCAACACGAAAAGATTTATATCAGTGCAGGCTGCCGTGGACTACAACTCTATATCGCTCCAACCGACCTCATTCAATTCGCATCCCTCAGAGTTGCCGACCTAATCTAACAAACAAACCACCCACCTACACTATCGCTACAAACATTCAGGCTTGCTTGTCCAACATCTCTTGCATACGCAATAATTCATCTCTCAACTGAGCCGCCTCAATAAAACGAAGTTCCTTCGCACAAGCCAGCATCTCCTTTCGAGTCTTGTCTATCGCTTTCTGCAACTGTTTAGGTGTCATCTGCTCCACTATAGGCAAGGTAACTGCATCATACACGCGGGTAACCACATACTTCTTTTCTTGTTCCGGCGAACCTAATAGCGACAACGGATTATCCAATGCCTTACGAATAGCAGTCGGAGTAATATGATGCACCTTGTTATAAGCAAGTTGCTTCGAACGACGCCGCTCAGTCTCTTGAATGGTCATGCGCATACTATCGGTAATCTTATCTGCATACATAATAACTTTTCCGTTCACATTACGAGCCGCGCGCCCAGCAGTCTGCGTCAAACTACGATGGTTACGCAAAAAACCTTCTTTGTCTGCATCAAGTATAACCACAAGACTTACCTCTGGCAAATCTAACCCCTCCCTAAGCAAATTAACACCTACCAATACATCATATATACCCTTCCGCAAGTCTTCCATAATCTGAACCCTATCCAATGTATCCACATCACTGTGAATATAGGCACAGCGTACTCCCGCCTTGCGTAGATAATCGTCTAACTCCTCTGCCATACGCTTGGTAAGTGTAGTAACCAAAGTACGCTCATCCCTTTCTACTCGCTGGGTAATCTCTTCTAATAAATCATCTACTTGATGCTCAGAAGGACGAACCACAATCTCTGGATCAAGCAACCCCGTAGGACGAATTACCTGATCAACAACAACGCCCTTTGATTTCTCTAACTCATAATCTGCGGGGGTCGCACTTACATAGATAGTCTGAGGAGTGAGAGTCTCAAATTCTTCAAACATAAGAGGACGGTTATCCCTACATGCAGGCAAACGAAATCCATACTCCACTAAATTCTTTTTACGGGCAGCATCTCCGCCGTACATTGCATGAATCTGCGGTACTGTAACATGACTCTCATCCACTACCAACAGCAAATCTTTCGGGAAATAATCAAGCAGGCAATAAGGACGAGAGCCTGCCTCTCGAGCATCGAAATAACGAGAATAATTCTCCACACCTGAACAGTAACCCAATTCTTGGATCATCTCTAAATCATAGTTAACACGCTGTTCTATACGCTTCGCTTCAGCCTCCTTACCTGCTTCCTGAAAAAAGGCTATCTGCTTCTGCAAATCTCTCCTGATCTCTACTATTGCACGCGTCACTCGTTCTTTGGTCGTCGTAAATATCGAGGCTGGATAGATATTAAACGAATCATACTCATCAATCGTATGTTGGTCAATCGGCTCGTAGGTATAAATCTCATCTATCTCATTCCCCCAGAATACAACACGCAAAACATAGTTCGCGTATGCAAGAAAAATATCTACAGTATCCCCCTTTACTCTAAAATTACCCCTATTCAAATCAAGGTCATTACGAGTATACTGCGAGGCAACTAACTGCAACAAGAAATCATCGCGCACTACTTCTTCCCCCTTGCATATATGAATGGCATTCTGAGAAAAGTCCTGCGGATTACCAATACCATACAGACAACTAACCGACGATACCACAATCACATCTCTTCGTCCCGATAACAACGATGCAGCAGCACTCAACCGTAACTTCTCTATCTCTGCATTGATACTCAGGTCTTTCTCAATGTATGTATCCGTAGAGGGAATATAGGCCTCCGGCTGATAATAATCATAATAACTCACAAAGTACTCCACTGCATTATCAGGGAAGAAACCTTTCATCTCGCTATAAAGTTGCGCCGCAAGAGTTTTGTTGTGCGATAGAATAAGGGTAGGGCGTCCGATCTGCGCAATCACATTGGCAATAGTGAATGTTTTCCCGGAGCCGGTAACACCGAGCAGCGTCTGTGCCGACACGCCCGCACGAACACCGCTGACAAGTTGCTCTATCGCCTCAGGCTGGTCGCCTGTCGGTTGATAAGAAGATACAAGATGAAACGATTTCTGAGCCATCACAAACACATATCCCTCCAATCATCCTGCCCAGTTCTCTCGGTCAAGATTACGATAACTAATAGCCTCCGCAATATGGTTCATTTGTATATCAACCATGCCCTCAAGGTCGGCAATGGTTCTTGCCACCTTCAGTATTCTGTCATACGCACGAGCAGATAACCCTAAGCGTTCCATCGCATTCTGCAATAAAGCATTGCACGAAGCATCAATAGCACAGTAATGACGGATCTGTTTTCCTGACATCTGTGCATTACAATAAACCCCTTGCACATCCTTAAACCGCTGTGCCTGTATCTCTCTTGCCCGCAGCACACGCTCTCGTATCTGCGCACTATGCTCTTCCTCCTTTTGACTGGTGAGTTTGTTGAAAGGTACAGGCACAATCTCTACTTGTATGTCAATCCTGTCGAGCAATGGTCCTGATATACGGCTCAGGTATCGGTGTACAATACCAGGATTGCAGGTACAAGCATGAGTGGGGTCATTATAATGCCCGCACGGACATGGGTTCATTGCCGCAACAAGCATAAAACTGGCAGGATACTCCACTGAAGTCTTGGCCCTTGCAATACAAATCTTCCTGTCTTCCAACGGCTGACGCATTACCTCCAATGCACTACGCTTGTACTCTGGCAGTTCATCTAAAAAAAGAACCCCGTTGTGTGCCAACGAAATCTCTCCTGGCATGGGGTTCGAACCTCCACCCACCAAAGCCACATCGCTTACCGTATGATGCGGACTGCGGAAAGGGCGTTGCGTAATAAGAGAAACATTCCTCCCCGTTATACCTGCCACAGAATGTATCTTCGTCGTCTCAAGTGCTTCTTGCAGAGTAAGAGGCGGAAGAATACTCGGTAAGCGTTTGGCCATCATGCTCTTACCTGCACCCGGAGGACCAACCATCAACAGATTGTGTCCCCCTGCCGCTGCAACTTCTAAGGCTCGCTTGACATTCTCCTGACCCCGTACATCGGCAAAATCAAGTTCGGAGTGCAGAGCAGGCATCGCAAAGGCTTGCTGCATATCTACAATGGTAGGCTCCATATCTGTCTTCCCGTTCAGAAATTGCTCCACATCCCGTATGTTATCCATACCATACACCTCCAACCCCTCTACCACAGCCGCCTCCTGTGCATTGGCAGAAGGCAGAATAAAGCCACGATATCCCATCTCCTTTGCCATCAAAGCAATAGGCAAAACACCTCGTATAGGTTGCAGTGTCCCGTCAAGCGAGAGTTCCCCCATAATGATGTACTCATGCAGTCGCTCCGACCGTATCTGCTCGTCCGCTGCCATTACACCAATAGCCAATGGCAAATCGTAGGCAGAACCCTCCTTCTTTATATCCGCTGGGGCCATGTTGATAATAATCTGCTTTATGGGCATCTTATATCCGTTCACCTTCAATGCTGAGGCGATGCGCTCATGACTCTCTTTCACTGCATTGTCGGGCAGCCCCACTAAAAAGAAATTCGTTCCTTGTGTAAGATATACTTCTATGGTAACAGGTACAGCATCTATACCATAAACGGCTGCACCAAAGGTCTTTACTAACATATTTCGCTACTTTTGTGATGGAATGGTGTCGGTTGCTATAGTCTTTTTTCTGTGTTTGTTCCCTTGTCCTCCGAAATCATATTTGAACATCAAGCCCACGCCTTGCACCGTATGAGCCTCCTTCAACGAATACTTGTCCACCGTATGCGTATAGGCCTTCGCACGCCAATGACCCGAAGGACTGAGCATGTATTCTACATCAAGATTACCAAACAATGGCTGATTGCTGATGTCATTATAACGGTATCCGAAGTTCCCGTTTATCAGAAGCCTGTTGTTCGGTTGATACTGGAATTGTGTTTCATACTCTTGACTGGAATCGTAGCCTGTACCATCAGTACGCACATTAAAGCCTACCGTAAAATCTTTGGTCAGTTTGCCTAACCAGTTGTTTATCTGTCCCGTAATAGTGGAACTGAGCAACGAATAAGTCTCACTCACGCCCACATTCTCCGTCGTTGTCTGCAGATACTCCGGAGTATAGAACTTGTTAAACACAAGTAAGTACAAGATTTGACGCATCAACATCTCGTCTGTGTTGATGATAGATTTCACCTGACTGGTCACGCTCTCGTCCGATTGAGGTAACTCTATACCAAAAGAGATGAGCGGATTCATCAGGTAGTCTTTCAAATAGAGAATGCAATTCACCGGCACCGATGTTCGGTTCGTCGAGAGTTGCGATATGTCCGACCCAAATAAGTCGCGCAATGAAGCCGTAGTCGAGTAATGTGCGCTCGCGTCTATCTGTGGATTCTCCGGATCTCCATTGAAGAGTACTTTGCTGTTGGGCCGTATTGTAAACTCCTTACGGATAACATTCTGGAAAGTGAAGAAGAACGAACCCTGCTGCAATGTATAAGTACCGAATATCTTTATATCATCAGCCGCCATATCATACTTCACTTGTATATGTCCCTCACCCCGGCCTTCCAAGTGGTCTCCGGTCTTGGGGTCAATAATAATGTTTACCGCAGCCAATGGCGTTGCCTCTATTTGCAAGTCCAGATATACTTTGGTGTCGCTGTTTTCCTCTTGCGTACGCTTCTCCTCTTTCTTTGCAGGCTTCGTGTGGTCAACAAAAGTAATGAATGAGTTGTCGTGCGCACTGCTTGCCCCACCGATAGAAAGACTGAACTCTGTCTTGTCACTGGTTCGTGCATTCGCCCCGATACGGCATTCCTTCTCATCCCCATGTATCGAGGCATTCCCTGTACCATACACCCGACCGTAGAACATATCATCCCGCGAAGGAGGAAGATTCATAACCAAGGCATCCTCACAACGAATATCAATATCATAGCGGAAATCTTCGAAATTGCCGTCATGCCGCAACGCACCATTCACATACAACGGATGATTCTCTGCGTCATGCAGTTGTATATTCGAAAAATGGATGCAGTCATAATCCATTATGATGGAATCTGTGAAGTAATAATGTGTTCCCAACATCCCGATACCCAATCCCGCATCTTTGGCCAATGCCCTGCCTGTCACGTGCGATCTCCTGTTCTCGCCATAAACATGCACGTCCCCATAACCTCGCCCATGCAGATCTTCCAAGATGCCTTTCGTCCAGAAGTTGATAAAACCAAGATTGACCGAATCTGCCTTGATAAATAAGTCCCAACGCTTGTTGTTTTGCGGGGCGACAATACCCGTTATGTCTGCAACCGTATCCCCGTGTTCTACCACCGAACCGGATATGTCAATCGTCTTCTTTTCTCTGTTCAAATGCGCTACGGCTGCCGCGTCTCCCACAAACTGACCATTGATACAGGCACTGTCCATCCTCGCCTCTGCTTCAAGCATAGGCGTACTGAACAGGCTATATACAACTCCCCGTGCCGTAAGTCGGCCTCCAAAAGAAATGACATCCTTCGCCTCTGTGAAGTCTAATATATAATCGAGGGGGAAATCACTGATGTCGAAATGGATCGAATCATCACTTCGTTTGCTCGCTATACCCTCTGCATACACAAAACGCTGCGGATTGCCCAAACGGAAATTCTGGATCTGTAGCGAAGTGTCAGCCGCCGCATAGCGGATATGTGCATCCGAGAGTGTCCAGGTAGAGTCCGACAACAGGAACTGCGATGGCAACAGATGCATATCAATAAGAGGCTTCCCTGCATATTGCATAAATCGGGTAACCGTACGCAGCGAACCTCTGTTGCGCTCCCCTTTCGGATTCGAGAAGTCAAGATTGAAAGTAACAGAGTCGCTCTTTGCTACCGACTTGATATAGAATTGCAAGTCCCCTACCTCCTCACCAGCAGGTGTATCGTCGGCGTAGGTCAACAACTGGGCGGACAAGTTGATCTGCTCTGCACGGTTATCCAAATTCACTGCGATGTTGTCTATCTTTTTCTCCCCGCTCTCTACTGTCGGCACTAACACTTGCAACGCAAACTGTTCCTGTGGCTCGGATATGAAACCCTTGATAGTAGGGTAGTCGGGAATAGACACAGGCAACTCCAACACCTCGCTGATAAGATCAAGATTCTTGAAATAGGCGTAGAACTGTACATCGTTAGTCGCCGGAGCATGCTGAATGGCTTTGCGGTCCTTCTCCGACAATAGCCGTGGCAGATAACGGACCAACAAACGCTTGACTATGGTCGGTAACTGACTGTACTTGTACTGACCCGATATGTTTGCATTCAAGTAGTCCGATTGTATCTTGAAGTTCGTCGCCCGCTGCTCACCCGTTTCTGCTATGATACGCAGTGTCTCCAAGAACAAAGTCTTGTCCTTGTTCCTGAAAGATAAGGTATCAATGGCGAGCGTACCGTTGATATTGTCGAGCGTGTTCCCCACGATATTGAGCGACAGATTGCCCCGTAAGTTCGAACCCGCATAACGCTTTGTCAAACCTAACTCATCCAAATGCAGTCGGCGGACATCCAGGTCAAAGTCAATAACAGGCAGTTTCTTGCGCAAGTCCACCAACCCGTCAAACTGAAAACCGATAGCAGGGTCGTCAATACGGATCAGACCCTCATACATATTCTTGGTGTATGTCCCGTCTATATGGGCATTCTTGTAGGTGTAACCATTCAGGTCTATCGAAGATACAGTGGCGCATAATTGGGCATACAACGGATGGTCCAAACCCGTATGGGCATCCACCTGCGCACGCATTGACACATTACCGATTTTCTTGTTCCCAACAATCGGCGACAAACGGAAACGCTTCGTCTGCACTATACCCTTGAAATAAACATCCTCCATCCGATTTACCGTACGCAACGAACCTTGTGTCGAAATAGAACCCAACTTCGAAGTGAACACACCATACAGATCAAGGCTGTCAATCCTTCCTTGCAAACTCCCCTTATAATGCACCACGCCCAATTGCGCCAACGACTTGGGCAACTCGTAAGGGCGGTTCTGCATATCCGAAATAAAGTCTTGTACAAGTGCCTTATGCAGAGTCAGGTCTTGCAGTTCAGCGGAAATATACGCACTGTCAATGTTCGGCAGACCCACAACCGACACATCTCCCTTCAACAGAGAGTATTGCTTGTACTGGATAGCAAGGTCTTTGGCGTGCAGGTTGGCTATCGTTCCCACCACGCTGCCGGATAACGATATACCGCCGGAAATCTTCCCTACAGCCGGCACAAACAGACCAATATCACGAGGCGACAACATGGCTTTGCCTATCTCCAACGATACTCGGATATCGGAAATATCTTGCTTGTCTTTCCATTGAAGCGGGAATAACACACCCACCGTATGCGTGCTGAACTCCGAATGAGGCAGCGCAACCCGTATATGGGGCATACTCACACCCCGTGCATTCTTCAATAGCCGTGCCTGCAATGATTCCAATCGGAACGAGTCCTTCGAGAGCCTGCAATCAGCCCCTCTCTTCCACAAGGTGCCTTCCAAACGCTCTATCTCGGCATCCAACGAGTCCGCACTGTAATGGTTCAGTGCTACCGCTGCCTGTAGGTTTGCGGCATACCACTCATCGTAACGGAATCGTGCGTCGCATACCCGCACATTCTTTATCTCTACCACGGGAGGAGTATCGCTCTGCGGAAGAGGTAGCAAGACCTCAAGAAAACTATAGTTTTTCCGTGTCGAATCAAGTGTATAGATGTTGATATAAGGATCTTGCAGGGTAATACGACGGAAGATGATACGCTTCTGAAAGAAACCCCTGAAATCGAACTCTGCCTCCGCAGCCTGCGTGTAGAGTAGGGTGTCCCCCTGCTGGTCGCCTATGAAAATATCTTGCAACGCTACCTTGTTGAACAAACGGTAATCCGCCTTGCCTATGTGTACATCTGCCTCTAACCCGCGCGACAATTCCTGCGCCACCACATCCAACATCGCCGTCTGTACCTTGCTGCTGCGGATGAGCATAAACAGCATACCCAACACCAATACAGTGCAAGCCAACACAACACTCAGGATGTAAAGAAATCGCTTCATCTTCCCTATTGGGTATAACTACCGTAAGTTAATAACTGCAAAGATAGACTTTATTTCTTGTATATACAAGCATTCACAAACAATTCCATAAAGAGACAACAAAAATAAAAACTTCCTAAATACTTAAATCCGACTCCCATACCCCAAAACACCATCTCCCTCAAACCTCCCCTCCGCTACGCCTTTTATTTGCTACCTATTCCGAAGGTTTTATATAGGACGAATATAGGATGAATATAAGACGAATATAGGAAGAATATACAAAATACCTGCCAACCACTTCCAACACACCTCCCCAACACCCCTCTCCATATATTAATCATTCATTGTTAATTGTTAATTCTTACTTGTTTATTGCCCGCTGTAGAGCCATAGCGTGCTATGGCTCTCAACTCATCGCCTATGTTTCATCCAACGCTTATGCCCGCTGTAGAGCCATAGCGTGCTATGGCTC
>CAVEFV010000065.1:0-11106 GCA_963615025.1 Firmicutes bacterium CAG:95
CTTCGTTTCTTTTGTTCAATCAAAAGAAATGAAGAACATCGTGCTATGGCTCTCAACTCTCCTTCGCAGGAAAAACAATATGTTCCCCTCCCATCATTATACCAAACACCCCACATCACACCACCAACAACAATCCTTGTTAATAACTGACATAATTCACTATAAATCCGCTAATTACAAATCTGCAATATTGTTAATAACCTGCTAAAAAACTTGTTGAAAACTTTTTCGTGGTGGAAAGTGGGGAATTTCAATATAATTCCTTATCTTTGCAGCGACTCTACTAAACAACAGCCAAACAACCAATAATATGACTACATTCATCGGAACAATATCAGCGCGATTAGATAGCAAGGGCCGATTTTTCATACCCGCTTCATATCGCAAGATTCTTGCTGAGTGGGGCTCAGAACGAGTAGTCATGCGCCGTGACACCGACAATGCTTGCCTCATATTCTATCCCGAGAAAGTCTGGAATCAACGCGTCGAGCAACTCAGCGCAGTCCTCGATGAATGGGACCCTAACGATCAGATGTTGCTCATGCAATTCGTGTCGGAAGCCACCTTCTTGGATATAGACAGCCAGGGTCGTGTACTCCTCTCCAAACGAGACCTCCAGCAGATAGGTGCCGAATCCGATCTGCTGATAGTGGGAATACGCAACCGCTTCGCAATATGGGACAAGGCAACATTAGAGAAGAGTCTGCTCACGCCTACAGAGTTCGCTTCCAAACTGCGTACTCGCATGAAACATACCCGACAAGACAATGATTGAGCCTGCATTGCCATATCATATCCCTGCCTTGGCAAAAGAAACCATCGACCTTCTTGCCATACAACCCGATGGCACCTATGTCGATGCCACTTTCGGAGGAGGAGGACACGCACGCCTGATTATGAGCAACTTGTCGGCAACCGGACAACTCTATGCATTCGACCAGGATGCCGACGCCTACCAAAACCGTATCAACGACCCTCGTTTCCATTTCGTACATGGCAACTTCCGCTATCTAAAGCAATTCCTGCATTACTACGGCGTAACGGCTATCAACGGTATAATAGCCGACTTGGGCGTATCATTCCACCACTTCGATACTCCCGAACGGGGATTTTCCTTCCGTATGGAAGGACCGTTGGATATGCGCATGAACAGGCAGGCCAAAATAACGGCTGCAGATATACTCAACACATATACCGAAGAGCAACTGACAAACATATTCCGTCTTTACGGCGAACTGCCATCTGCCAAGAACTTTGCCCGTGCCATCCTGCAACAGCGGCAACAGCAACCTTTCACCTGCACAGGAGACTTGCTCAAAGTAGCGGAAACCAACCTCCGCCCTTATGCCGGCAAACGGGAATTGTCACAGATATTTCAGGCGTTGCGCATTGAAGTGAACGACGAACTGGGAGCCTTGCAGGATATGCTGTTAGCCGCACAAACCATCCTCAAACCTCATGGCAGAATCGCTATACTCACCTACCACTCATTAGAGGACCGCATGGTAAAGAACTTCTTTCGGGCAGGAAACATACAAGGAGAGATACAGAAAGATTTCTATGGGAACATACTATCCCCCTTCCGACTGTTAACCAACAAACCCATAACCGCCTCCCTGCAAGAAGTGAACCACAATCCTCGTTCGCGCAGTGCTAAACTCAGAGTCGCAGAAAAGAAAGATGAAGAACCCGTTTCGTAACATACATTGGTCAAGCAGGAAGATAACAAGTGTGATGCAGGATGTGCTATCCGGCAACATATTCACCAAAGAAGCCGTACGCAAACAGTGGCCTCTCATCGCCCTTGTTGCATTCTTTACATTCGTATATATCAACAACGGATTCAAGGCGGTCGGACAACAATCGCAAATCAAACGGCTGCAGAAGGAAATACGGGAAGCCCGATTTACAATGTTGGATCTGTCTGCCGACTATGTCAAAATAAGCAAGTCTTCAGCAATAGCCAAGCAGTTGCAAGCCGACAACAGCCAAGTCAGAGAGCCTGCAAAACCGGCGATATTAGTAGAGTAGAATGGACGATAAACGACGCAATACCATTGTTCGATTTGCCTTCGTGTTTGTCATGATGGTAATAGGATTCATTGCCGTATGTGTCAAAATCATCACAACACAATTCGGCAGTCGTCACGAGCAGTTGATTGCAATTGCCGAGCGTACTGTCTCGCGCAACGAAGTCATATTGCCCAATCGGGGAAACATCTACGATTGCAACGGCAATCTGTTAGCCGGAAGCGCACCTACCTACAAACTCTATATGGACACGCGCGTACCAGCATTGCATAAGGATAATGGCAAGTTGTTCTATCAATACATCGACTCTCTGTCCTACGCCCTGTCCAATTACTTCAACGACCGTACCGCCGCCGAATACAAACGCTTGATAGTTGCAGGCTACAAGAATGGAAACGGAAGACTTCCCCTCACCCAAAACCGTATTACCTACAAACAACTCAAAGATGTCAAGCAAATGCCGCTATTCCGATTAGGCAGAAACAAAAGCGGACTGCTCGAAGCGGAATACTACCAGCGTATAAAACCCTATGGACTACTCGCATCCCGCACCATAGGAAGCATCTACGGAGAAAATGGGCGTGGTAATGCAGGATTGGAACTTTCCTACGAGAACCAACTGCGGGGAAAAGAAGGACGAAAACAGGTGGAAATGATTGACGGCAGAGTCATAGTATCGTCAAATACCGAAGCCGTTGACGGATTAGATATCCTGACTACTATTGACGCCGACCTCCAAGATATTGTAGAGAACCAACTTATGCTCATGATGGATAGCCTGAAGCCCGATTGGGGCTGTTGCGTACTAATGGAAGTCAAAACAGGCGAAATAAAGGCAATAGCCAACTTAGGAGATGTAAATGGGAAGTATATCGAAGATAAAAACTATGCTACTACCCGCATCGAACCTGGCTCTACATTCAAAACCTATTCCTTAATGGCTGTACTCGACGATGGTAAATACTCCTTAAACGATACATTGGATTTGGAAAATGGGAAGTGGGTATATAAAGACCCGAAGAACCCTATCACCGACAGCCATAAACACAAGGATGCAACAGTGTTGCAGGCATTTGCTGCCTCCAGCAATGTAGGGATGGCTAAAATGGTAACGCAGACTTATGAAGATAAAGCCGACCGTTTCGTAAACAAATTAGGTAAGATGGGCGTACGGGATAGCATCATATTCCAAATAACAGGTACCGATCAACCCCTCATACAAGTACCCAAAGACAAAGAAACCTTATCCCGTATGTCATTCGGCTATTCAGTAGAGTTACCCCCGATAGCATTGCTGATGTTCTATAACGCCATTGCTAACGATGGGAAGATGGTTCGTCCTTACCTCGTAAAAGAAATACAACACGACGGAGAAACGGTCGAACGCTTCAAGACAACCGTCGTTACTTCGTCAATATGTAAATCCTCCACCCTACGGGATGTAAAGAAGGGATTAGAAGCGGTCGTATGGGACAACGACTATGGCACAGCCTCCATCGACCCATGGGGCAACAAAAAAGCACAAGGCAACATCGTACATGTAGCCGGCAAAACAGGCACAGCGCGAGTATTAAGCGGCAAAGATTACGACAAGAACAACCATCGGTACTTGTTCTGTGGATACTTCCCTATGGAAGAACCGCAGTATAGTTGTATCTTCATCCTGCAACGACCAAAAGGCAGAACCGACGCAGGCAAACATTGTGGCGGCTCTGTAAATAAGATAGCTGAAAAAACCATTGCCCACCAAGGGGCCGTCTCTATCAAAACACGCTATGCCGATGAAAACAACCTGCTGCTACCTGCCATCAAACGAGGTAGGCAGTCCGCAATAAAAAAAGCAGCAGCAGGTACCGAGATTAAAATAGAACACACCAATGCAGAATGGGCAAAAGTAAATGCCGACTTGGAGGCTGAAGAGATTTCCGTACCACAAAACATCGTACCCAATGTCATCGGTATGGGAGCTAAAGACGCTGTCTATGCCATCGAGCAAACAGGTATGATGGCACGAATAAGCGGAAAAGGACGAGTCATACAACAAAGTGTACCCTCAGGCTCTCCTATACTGAAAGGAGGAACTGTCTGGCTCGAACTGAAACCATAAGTAAGAACAACAATCTAACATCGGAAAACGAAGAAGTATTATGCAACTGAAAGAACTCATAGCACCTTTGCACCCCATATCTATATCAGGCAATACAGAGGTGGAAATAACAGGTATCCAATTCGATTCTCGCTTGGTGCAACCTGGCAACTTGTTTGTAGCCACTAAAGGTACTGTAGTCGACGGCCACGATTATATCGACAAGGCATTAGCCACAGGGGCTGCAGCAATCGTATGCGAACATTCGGTCAACCTACCAATAGAGTGCTGCATTATAGTTCCATCCTCAACCAAAGCCTTGGGGCTGTTAGCAAGCCACTGGTATGGTAACCCCTCCGAACAACTCACCTTGGTCGGAGTAACCGGCACCAACGGAAAGACCACCATTGCAACACTCCTCTACCACCTGACACGCGCCTTTGGTTATAAGACAGGACTACTGTCCACCGTCTGCAATTATATCAACGACACTCCTGTCCCGTCCACACATACTACCCCCGACGCTCTCGAACTAAACCAACTGCTACGTCAAATGGTCGATGCAGGCTGCCGCTATGCATTCATGGAGGTTAGTAGTCATGCCATAGCACAAGACCGCATCGAAGGCTTGGACTTCGACGGAGCAGTCTTCACCAATCTGACTCGCGACCATATAGATTTCCACAAGACATTCGACAACTATCGCGATACAAAGAAGTTGTTTTTCGACAACTTGAAACTTGCTGCCTTCGCTATTACCAACAAAGACGACCGCAATGGCTTGGTCATGACACAAAACACCAAAGCACATATCAAGACCTATTCCACGCAATCCATTGCAGATTACCAGGCGCAGATAATCGAAGAGGGTTTCGAAGGGATGTCCCTCCTTATCAACCGTCAGGAAGTATTCGTTCCGCTTGTAGGACGCTTCAATGTATCTAACATCTTGGCAATCTACGCCACTGCAATATCTCTCGGCTTCCCATCCTCCGAGGTACTGCGTATAATCAGCACCCTTCGTCCTGTCAATGGACGCTTCGAGACAATCTATTCCCCGAAGGGATGGACTGCAATCGTTGACTATGCCCACACGCCCGATGCGTTGGAGAATGTCATACACACCATCAACGAAATACGCACCCCCTCCGCTCAACTCATCACGGTAGTAGGCTGCGGAGGCAATCGCGACAAGGGCAAACGACCTATGATGGCACATATCGCCAAGCAAGGCTCAAGCAAACTCATACTGACCTCCGATAATCCTCGCGACGAGCAGCCTGCCTCTATTTTGCACGATATGCTGCAAGGTCTTACTCCCGCCGAGCAACTTGATACACTTGTCATTGAAGACCGCCGCACTGCCATTCAAACCGCTTGTGCTTTGGCGAACAAAAACGATGTTATCCTTGTCGCTGGCAAGGGGCATGAAGATTACCAGATAATAAATGGCGTTAAGCACCATTTCGACGACCACGAAGTAATAAGACAATACCTATAAAACTATGCTCTATCATCTTTTTTCATACCTCGACCGAACCTTCGATCTACCGGGTGCAGGAATGTTCCAATACATCTCCTTTCGTTCAGGCTTGGCTTTCATTATCGCCTTGCTCACTGCCACCTTGTTCGGCAAACGCATCATCAACTATCTCCAAAAGAAACAAATAGGGGAAACCATTCGGAACTTGGGTCTGGAAGGGCAGATTCAGAAGAAAGGTACACCCACAATGGGAGGTATCATCATCATTCTTTCCATCCTCCTACCTGTCCTCCTCTGTTGCGATTTGACCAATGTCTATGTCATCCTCCTTATTGTCTCAACCATCCTGCTGGGCTTCTTGGGATTTCTTGACGACTACATCAAAGTCTTCAAGCACCATAAAGAAGGACTCAACGGTCGCTTCAAGATATTCGGACAAGTCGGAGTAGGACTGATTTTGGGACTTACTATGTGGCTCGCACCCGATGTCGTCATACGGGAGAATGTCGAGACCCGTGTCGAAGACCATATCGAAAGCGTCAATTATGCCAACCAAGACCAGAAATCTACCTCCACCACTATTCCATTTGTCAAGAACAATAACTTCAACTATGCCGACCTCTTCTCTTGGGCAGGCAATGCCAAACAAACCTTGGGGTGGATATTTTTTATCCTTGTATGTATCTTCATCGTTACTGCTGTGTCCAACGGAGCCAACCTCACCGATGGGCTCGATGGTCTGTCTGCTGGCACCAGCGGCATAGCAGGCGTAGCATTAGGCATCTTGGCGTATGTGTCAGGCAATATCCGATATGCCGCCTTCCTCAATATCATGTACATCCCTGGTATCGGCGAGATGGTGGTCTTCTCCAGTGCGTTTATCGGTGCGCTTATAGGTTTCCTCTGGTTCAATGCCTATCCCGCACAAGTCTTCATGGGCGATACAGGCTCCCTCACCATAGGTGGCATCATCGGCGTATTAGCCGTCATCCTCCACAAAGAACTCCTTCTGCCCATCCTCTGTGGCGTGTTCTTGGTCGAAAGTCTGTCTGTCATCATGCAGACCTCCTACTTCCGTCTGACCAAGCGCAAAACAGGAACAGGTCGTCGTATATTCAAGATGACACCCCTGCACCACCATTTTCAGAAAGAAGGTAATGCAGGCATACAGGCACTATGGCAGAAGCCATTGCAAGCACACCCCGAAAACAAGATTGTCGTACGCTTCTGGATAGTGGCACTCATCCTTTCCGTACTCACAATCTTAACCCTCAAAATGAGATAAAATGAACAACGATTACCACCACATACCTCGGCTTGTCGTTTTAGGAGCCGGCGAGAGTGGAACAGGGGCAGCCATCCTTGCCCAACAGAAAGGCTTCGATGTCTTTGTCTCTGACTGCTCCCATATCAATCCCATCTACAAAGCCCTGCTTGAGCAACACCAAATAGCATGGGAAGAAGGGCAACACACCGAGAGTAGCATACTCAACGCAACCGAAGTCGTCAAGAGTCCGGGCATCCCTGCATCCGCTCCGATCATACAGGCACTCTCCCGACGGCACATCCCTATTCTCTCCGAGATAGAGTTCGCTGCACGGTACACATCCGCCAAAATGATATGTATAACCGGTAGCAATGGCAAAACAACCACCACAACTCTCATCTACGACATCCTGTGCCGTGCCGGACTCAATGTCGGGCTGGCAGGAAACATAGGCAATAGTCTCGCACTCCAAGTCGCACAAAACGACCACGACTACTATGTCATCGAACTCTCGTCCTTCCAACTGGACAATATGTACGACTTCCGTGCCGACATAGCCATCTTGATGAATATCACACCAGACCACCTCGACCGCTACGACTTTTGCTTCCAAAAGTATATCGATGCCAAGTTCCGTATCACACGAAACCAGCGAAAAGAGGACGCCTTCATCTATTGGAGCGAAGACCCTGTCATCAACCAACAACTCCAACGCCTCCACCTTACCGCTACCCTCTATCCGTTTGGACTGAATCGGCAGCATAATGTAGCCTATATAGAAGGCGACCAATTCATCATCGATGCACCCAACGCCACAACCCTTGCCATGCAGGTCAGCCAACTCTCCCTGCAAGGCAAACACAACCAACTCAACTCAATGGCTGCAGGTATCGCCGCCCAATTACTCAACATCCGCAACGACATCATCCGCGAAGCACTCTCGCAGTTCAAAGGAGTCGAACACAGGCTGCAATATGTGGCAACAGTTCGCAATGTCCGTTTCATCAACGACTCCAAAGCCACCAATGTCAATTCCTGTTGGTACGCCCTCGAAAGCATGAACACACCCACGGTACTCATTCTCGGTGGAAAGGACAAAGGAAACGACTACTCCGAAATCGACAACTTGGTCAAACAGAAATGCCACACGCTTGTCTTCATGGGACTGCATAACGAAAAACTGCACGAGCATTTCGACCGCTTCGGCTTGCAAATCATTGACACCGACAATATCCATTCTGCCGTGCAAGAAGCCTATAAGGCTGCACACGAAGGCGACACGGTACTCCTCTCGCCTTGCTGTGCCAGTTTCGACCTTTTCCGCTCCTATGAAGACCGTGGGGAACAATTTATGCACGAGGTAAAACAACTGTAACCGATGGAGGATAACAAGCAAATAACCACCAACCCCTTCCAGCATAAGTACATCGACAAAGGGTTCTGGTTTATATTGATTGCACTGATCGTATGCTCAATCATAAGTATCTTCAGCGCAAGCAGTACGCTCATCAACAAGGCAATGGCGAGCGGAGCAAACGCCTATCAACCTATCCTCTCGCATATCATGTTCCTCGTCATAGGAGCCGGTCTCGCCTATGCTATACAGTTCCTGCCCAGTTGGTTCATACGCTTCTGCGGCTATCTCGGACTACTATTCAGTTTCGTGTGCTTGATACTTATGTATGTCCCCGGTCTGCAAGTATCGGCAAACGATGCCGTGCGGTGGATCAAGTTAGGACCCGTTCAGTTCCAGCCCTCTGAAGCAGCGAAACTGACGCTTATCATCGTCGCAGCCGACCTATTGGGACGAATAAAGAACGAGAAAGATCGGAAAAAGTACTTCTGGATCGTCTTGGCACTCACTGCCGTCATCTGCGCTCCCATCCTCGCAGGAAACCTGAGTTCCGTAGTCTTGATCTTCGGAGTCATCCTTCTCCTCCTCTTCATCGCACGCATACCCTGCAAATGGCTGCTTGGGGTCGTCGGCGTAGTCATCCTTATGTTGCTCTGTGGCTACTTCATTGTCAAGTTCGGCTTCCTCGAACGCGACAAAGAACTGCCTAAACCCATCCGACGGGCGTCTGTCTGGGTCGGAAGAGTCGACGATTTTGTCGATTCCAAACAAGACGACAACGACAACAATACCATCAAGATTACCGACGACAACTACCAGTCTGTCATGGCGGAAACGGCTGTGGCACGGGGAGGACGATCCGTCTTTGGCGTACTGCCGGGCAACTCTGTCATGCGCAATAAACTGCCGTTGGCATACATGGACTTCATCTTTGCTATCATTGTCGAAGAAACAGGACTCTTCGGTGCAATAGGACTCATATTCCTCTATCTCTGCATTCTCGGCAGAGCCTGCATAGCAACCAGCAAGTATGCCGACTACTCCGCATTGCTAATGGTCATGGGACTTGCTATCATGCTCACATCTCAGGCGTTCATCTCAATGGCAGTCGCAGTCGGGCTCGGACCCGTTACAGGGCAACCGCTGCCCCTTATCTCCAAAGGAGGTACAAGCATTCTCACCACTTGCCTCTACTTCGGTGTCATGATGTCCGTCTGTCGCGAACAGAATATGCGCAGAGACATCCAACAACAGTCCGTCAAAGAAAGCGAGGATATGGTACCCGACATCGACACCGACGATACCTTCTACCCGACCGACAATCAATAACCAACTATAAAACCCTTATCTTATGAATTATCTCATCTCAGGCGGCGGAACAGGAGGACATATCTTCCCTGCCATCAGCATCGCCAACGCATTGCGCAAACAAGACCCTCAAGCCGAAATCCTCTTCATAGGTGCCAAAGGACGCATGGAGATGGAACGCGTACCGCAGGCAGGCTACAATATCGTCGGACTACCCGTGCGGGGATTCGACCGCAAGCACCTCTGGCGCAACTTTTCCGTGCTCTGCGACCTACTCAAAAGTATGCGGCAGGCAAGGCGCATCATCTCCGATTTCCGGCCCGATGTAGGCGTTGGGGTAGGGGGGTACGCCAGCGGAGCAGCCATGAAGGTGGCAGCACGAATGGGAATACCTATCCTCCTGCAAGAACAGAACGGCTTTGCAGGGGTCACCAACAAAATGCTGCGCCACGACGCTGTGGTCATCTGCGTAGCCTATGAGGGCATGGACCGATTCTTCCCCCAACAGAAAATTATACTCACTGGAAACCCCGTCCGTCAGAATTTGGAGGGAGGTGATCGCGCTGAGGCTGCACATCACTTCCACCTTCGAACCGACAAGAAAACACTCCTTATCATCGGAGGAAGTCTTGGCGCACGGACAATCAACGACACCATCATCGATGCCTTGCCCGCCCTGCAGAAAGCCGATATACAGGTAATATGGCAAACAGGGAAAACCTATTTCCCGAAATGCAAACAAGCCGCCGACGCCATGCAAGCCGACTGGCTCCTGTGTACCGACTTCCTCACCCGTATGGACCTCGCCTATGCCATCGCCGATGTGGTCATCTCCCGTGCTGGAGCAAGCAGCATAAGCGAACTCTGCCTGCTCGGCAAACCCGCCATCCTCGTACCCTCACCCAATGTGGCGGAAGACCACCAGACGCACAACGCAATGGCACTCGTCGAGAAAGATGCGGCGATACTCGTCAAAGACAACTCGGCACACGAACAATTAGTCCCTGCTGCCCTCGCCCTCCTGAAGAACGAACAACGGCTTCGCTCCTTGCATACCAACTGCCTTGCTCTCGGTCAGCGTAACTCGGCGGAACGCATTGCGGCAGAGGTCATCAAACTCGCACAACAATACCACCACTAACCCTCCGACACCCGCCTTTGCAAAATAATCGATAGGAATCGGCTCTTCAGAAGCAAACAATTCTTAACGATCTACACACCCTGCGGATAGCCTTTCCCGTACCCTTTCCTCAAAACTCCCTTTCGCCAAGCCCCATTATTCCTATATACTACAAAGGTTTTATATAGGATGAATATAGGACGAATATAAGACGAATATAGGAAGAGTATAGGATGAACATACAAACCACCTACCATCCCCCTACGAAATTGCCCACTCGGTATATTAACTGTTAATTGTTAATTATTAATTTATGTATGCTGTAGAGCCATAGCGTGCTATGGCTCTCATATCATCTTCGCATGTTAATTGTTAATTGTAACTTGTTAATTGTATGTTTGTTGCCCGCTGTAGAGCCATAGCGTGCTATGGCTCTCAACTCATCTTCAAAAGAAAA